>NZ_FQTU01000011.1 GCF_900128885.1 Alkalibacter saccharofermentans DSM 14828 | reverse complement strand
TTCCAACTTTCCAACTTTCCAACTTTCCAACTTTCCAACTTTCCGCTTTCAACCTAGTACCCATTAAATGAATGGATTCGAGTACATAAGTATCAGCGATACTATAAGTGCGTAAATCCCCGTAGTTTGCGCTACCGCTTGTCCCAGGAACATTATCTTTGTGATATTGCTCTGCTGGTCCGGTCTTTTTCCTGTTGCCTCAACAGCTTTACCTGCCGCATACCCTTGGCCGATTCCAGGACCGATTCCGCCGACCATGGAAATTCCTGCACCCAGTGCAGAGGCGCCAATGATGATGAAAGCTCCCTCTATTCCTATAAAAGGGTTTCCGTAAAGCAATATCAATGAAATTACTAATGCCAAGATTCCTGTAGTTTGTGCTACCGCTTGTCCAACGAGCATTACCAGGGTAATTCCTCTTTGGTTGCGTGGATTTATCCCCACAGCTTCCGTAGCCTTACCAGCTGCATATCCTTGTCCAATGGCCGGGCCCATGCCTGCTACTACCGCTATGCCCGCGCCAATTGCAGAACTTGCTATTACCACCATTCCTCCTGAAAGAGAAACCAAGGGGTTTCCAAACAGCAGTATCAGTGACACCACCAAGGCAAGAATCCCTGATGTCTCGGCAATAGCTGCTCCTAAAAGCATTGTAGATATTATGTTTTTGCTTTCTGAAGGGTTGTTGCCAACTGCCTCAGCGCCTTTTCCCGCCGCATAACCCTGTCCGATTCCAGGACCTATTCCAGCTAACATTGCAAATCCGGCGCCTATAACGGATGCACAGGCGATAATGACCTTGGGTTCGTAGCTCATGATAAAATCAAAAAACCACTGAATAAAATTGGTTTCCATAAAAAACCTCCTTCCTGTAATTCATCCGCTTAATCCATTGCCATGGATATAAAGACCATGGACAACATTACAAATATAAAGCTCTGTAAAAGTCCTGCAAAAATATCAAAATACAAATGTGCCAAAATCGGTATGCCCGCTGCGAAATACATAAGGTTTGTAAGACCACCGTAAATAAGCCCCATGATTATTACTCCGCCGAGCATGTTTCCAAACAAACGAAACGACAGCGAGATCGGATTTGCAAGCTCCCCTATTATGTTGATGGGAAGCAGCAAAGGTATCGGCTCGATGAAGCCTTTTAAAAAGCCGCCGAATCCTTTCGATTTGATTGCAAAGAATTGGGTCATGAAAAAAGTCAACAGGGATAATGCAAATGTCATTGTCAAGTCAGCTGTCGGTGGCCTCAAGGCGACCACACCTAAAAGATTGGCTATTCCCAAGTACATAAAAAGAGCCAGCATGTACGGGGCAAATCCCATATTTTTCCTTCCCATTGTGTTTTCAGTCAGGCCGTCAATTCCACTTACCATCATCTCTGCTATCAGCTGCAGCTTACCGGGAACTTTTTGCATGTTCCTGGTAGAGACAATGGCAAAAATCAATATGGCGCCCATTACCAACCATGTATTGACCATAGTCTCAGTAATGGGAAAACCGAGAATTTCGGCATAAATCTTTGGACCGCTCATTTTTTCACCTCACGTTTTTTTATATTTATAATTGCTTGTAAAGCAAGATCAAACTACTTGGTGTCCTGAGTTTTTTTAATTCCTGATATGACATTTGATGCGAGAATCACAAACTTGATCATAAGCAAGCCGGTAATGGTACCCAAGACATGCATGGCCTCGTTTGATATCGCGACATAGAGAACTGCTCCCGCAAGAAAGTATCTAAGAAAATAACGGCTGGTAACATATGACTGAGCCCTTGCCGGGTGCATTTCTAGAGACTTTTTAATGGTCAGGTGCAAAAGCCTGAAATTCAATATGCTGAAGACCAGCCCGAATACAAGCCCTAAAAGCATCCTGCTACCATCATTGCTTAACAGAAGCATCGCCACTCCCAAGATGACTCCGGCTATTATGGTCCATTTAACTATTTGATTGAAATTCAGATCAAACCTATTTGTCTTTTGCATCGTCATTTTTATCTCCATTTTTATTGCTTGTAGTTTTCATTCCAATTATGTAGACGTTTCGAAATGCTGCCAGCACTCCCAGCACCGTCATCACGAAAAGAAATATCCTTCCGGTGCCTAAAACCCTGTCCAGATACCTGCCTATGAAAAAGCTTCCAGCTATGGGCACAAACATCGACAGTCCGATTTGAGTCAGAAGAGCCAAGTGGACCCAAGGACTTTTATTGTTCATAATCAACCTCTTTCATTTTTCATTTTAGTTAATATTATATCAAATAAAAAGCATCTTGACTTCATTGTATCGTTTTCAGTTTTTCATAAAAATGAAAACTTTTTTATAAAGTTCTTTGTATACAATAGTTTTATATCCATATTTCGAGTTATCGCTCTTATGGCGAGATGTTAAATTTACAACATGTTGCAACTTTTATCAACCACTATTCCTGCTTCTTTTAAAAGACTTGCACTCATTTCATCCGGGTAATCTCCGGAATAAACAATCCTTTTGATTCCTGCATTGATAATCATCTTGGCGCATAATACACAAGGAGAGTGAGTAATATAGATTGTAGAATCTTTGACGCTTACACCGTGCACCGCAGACTGTATAATGGCATTTTGTTCTGCATGAATCCCTCGGCAAAGCTCGTGCCTGGATCCTGAAGGAATCGATTGCTGGGCTCTAAGGCAGCCTACCTCTCCGCAATGGGCAATTCCTGTGGGTGCTCCGTTGTACCCGGTGGCTATGATTCTCTTGTCTTTGACTATGAGAGCTGCGACCTGACGCCGCATGCAGGTTGACCTTTTTTTTATGACTTCAAGCATGTCCAAGAAGTACTCATCCCAAGAGGGTCTTTCCATTTTAATTCTCCATTTCCGCTTCGTTTCCGATAAATAAAACATCGTTTTAAAAGTATAATAATCATTATAACCTTAAACCCAAAGAATTTATACGGTTTTTTTGTTAATATTTGTCCCTATCTCTAAACGCGTTTTTTCTCTTCTTATTATAATAGCCATTATTTTGGGGAGAAAAAAACACAAAACCCCGGTTAAGTTTATTGTATCCTGCATACGGTATCATAGGTCAAAAAATAAAGAAAAGACCCTCAGTTTACATGAAGGTCTTTGGGTATTCCATTATGTTATTTGGTTCCGAAAAGTCTGTCTCCAGCATCTCCAAGTCCAGGAACGATATACGCATGGTCGTTTAGCACTTCGTCTACAGCCCCGGCGTAGATATCCACATCCGGATGAGCCTTTTGAAGGACTTCGATGCCTTTTCTAGATGCTATAAGGCACATGAACCTTATATTGGCCGCTCCTCTTTCCTTGAGGAACTCTATGGCAGCCTCGGCAGATCCTCCCGTAGCCAGCATTGGGTCCACCAATATGATTTCCCTTTCTGCTATATCGCTAGGAAGCTTGCAGTAATATTCAACAGGCTGCAGCGTTTCAGGATCCCTGTATAATCCGATGTGCCCTACCTTAGCAACAGGAATCAAGGACAAGAGTCCATCGACCATGCCAAGCCCTGCACGCAATATAGGCACGATAGCCAGCTTCTTGCCGGAAAGGATCTTAGTGGTCATCTTTGCTATAGGAGTTTCAATTTCTGTTTCTTCCATGGACAAGTCCCTGGTAGCCTCATAAGCCATGAGCACGGATATTTCATTGACCAGTTCCCTAAATTCTTTGGCACCGGTATTCTTGTCTCTTAGCATGCTTACCTTGTGAATTATAAGAGGATGATCCATAACCGTTAATTTAGACATGACTTCCTCCTATTTGTTGTACTTATTTTCCAAATCTTTTATTTTATCTACTCTTATTCCGTGTCTGCCACCTTCAAATTCAGTGTTAAGCCAAGCCTCCACGATTTCCAAAGCTAGATCGTCTCCCAAGACTCTTCCGCCAAGAGCGAGTATATTCGCATCGTTGTGGGCTCTGGACATCTTTGCAGAGAAGGTATCGCTTACCAGGGCAGCCCTGATTCCAGGTACTTTGTTTGCAGATATTGAAATTCCAAGGCCTGTGCCGCAAACGATGATCCCTTTGTCTGCCACAGAATCCTTAACGGCTATTGCAACTTTTTCACCTATTTCAGGATAGTCGATAGAGCTAGTGTCATATGCTCCAAAATCCTCGATTTCATAATTCTTATCCTTTAGATACTCCTTGATGACTTCTTTCAAGTGAAATCCTCCGTGATCTGATCCCAGTGCAATTTTCATTATCATCATCTCCCTGTTTCATATTTTTTTATTGTTTATCAAGTTTGTTATGGCATCCTTGATTTCCTTGGCTGTGCGCTTGTAAATATCCAGGCTTCCTCCGAAAGGATCGGCAATATCCCATGTTTTTGAGTCGCCTTCGAATTCCTTGAGGGTGAATATTTTGAAAGCATACCCTGAATATCTTGCTTTGAGAATCTCCTTTTGACCTGTGGTCATTGTCAAAACCAAGTCGGAGTTTGCTATATGGTACTCATCCACCTGCTTGGAAATATGAGAAGATATATCAATTCCCATCTCTCTTGCCGCTAATATAGCGTTGGGATTTGCCCCTTCACTATAATATACGGATATTCCCGCGGAATCAATAGCTATTTCATCGTTTCTGCCCTCTTTTTTAATCAAATCCTCGAAAATACCTTTAGCCATGCTGCTTCTACATGTGTTTCCCGTACAAACCAGCAAAATTTTTTTCATACAAACAAACCTCCAAGTCATTCCATTATACTTTGATTCAATCCGCCTGGATGACATTGTGGCCAGCGGCTTTTGACAGGCGATTGTTTACGGCCATGAATTCATCTTCATTCTCAAAATAAGGCGCTGCCACCATCTGTGCCCCGTATTCGTCACATTCCCTTAGACAACTATAAAGCCTGGTCATGATCTCCTCCGGCCTTTTAATAGACCCCATGTTAAGGGCCTTGATTTCAATAAATTGTTCGATATATTCCTCCGGGACAATGGCTACGGTCCTTTGACCTTCTTTTCCGGCATCACCCAAAAGATGCTTTATAGTATAAATTACCCTCTCGATGTCTCCTTTAACCAGTACCATGTCACCTTTTGGAGCGTAGTGTCTGTATTTCATTCCCGGGGAACGGACCTCTTGTCCTTTTTCCACTTTTTGGCTTATGGATTTATCTACCTTTACATCTCCCAGGACTTCCTCCAGCTGCTTTAAGGAGATGCTGCCCGGCCTTAAAAGCACTGGATTATCTTCCACAAGATCTATTACAGTAGATTCCAGGCCGATTTCAGTCTGATCTCCGGCAAGAATCATATCTACCTTGCCATTTAGATCTTCAATCACATGCTTGCTTAATGTTGGCGAGGGCTTGCCTGAAATATTTGCGCTGGGTGCGGCTATAGGCACTCCGGCCAAGGCTATGAGCTTAAGCGCCACCGGATGAGACGGCATACGTACCGCTACCGTGTCCAAGCCACCCGTGGCTTCATGTGGCACTTTGTCTGATTTTTTGAGAACCAGGGTCAGGGGACCGGGCCAGTATTTAGCTATGAGTTCTTTTGCCTTATCGCTTATTCCCACGGCTATTTCTCCCAGCATCCCCATGTCCGAAATATGTAATATCATGGGGTTGTCAGAAGGTCTTCCCTTGGCCGCAAAAATTTTTTTGACGCTTTCGGGATCCAGTCCATTTGCGCCAAGGCCGTATACCGTTTCGGTAGGGAACACCACGGTCCCTCCTGATTTTATTATGCCGGCGGCTTTAACCAGCTTTTCTGTTTCACTGGATTTATCCAGGTTTTTGCCATCGATATCAATGATTTGAGTCATGTCGGTTCCTTTCTAAATATAAAAGTCTAACAGTCGTGGGACAGTCGGGAAACGGTCGGGAAACAGTCGTTTAGTCGCTGAGGCGACTGTTTATTGTCCGGCTCTGCCGCACGGGAAATGACTGCTGCGCAGTCGAGAAATGAGACTCCGTCTCGTAAAAAAGTTGTAAGCTTTAAGTAATTAACTTGAAAGCACGCACAGCTTCGCTGTACGTGCTCGCTGGCTCCGCCATATCACTGCTGCATCTTAAGTTTTTCTGCTTGGTCCGTAGTTGTAAGGGCGTCTATCATCTCGTTTATAGATCCGTCTAAAAATTCTTCTAGCTTGTAAACCGTCATACCTATCCTGTGGTCAGTTATTCTCCCTTGAGGGAAGTTATACGTCCTTATACGTTCGCTTCTGTCTCCGGTGCCTACCTGGCTTTTTCTGTTTTGCGCCATCTCGGCATCCTGCTTTTCCTGTTCCATTTCATAGAGCCTAGTCTTAAGTATCTTCATTGCTTTATCCTTATTCTTAAGCTGACTTTTTTCATCCTGGCATGTAACTACCTGGCCTGTAGGCACATGAGTGATCCTAACAGCCGAGTCCGTTGTATTAACGCTCTGGCCACCGTTTCCGGAAGAACGGTACACGTCTACTCTTAAGTCGTTTTGGTTTATATCAATCTCTACATCTTCCGCTTCAGGCAATACAGCTACAGTAGCTGTTGACGTGTGGATTCTTCCTCCTGATTCTGTAGTAGGAATCCTTTGAACCCTGTGAACGCCGCTTTCGTATTTAAGCCTGCTGTATGCGCCATCTGCATCTATGAGGAATATGATTTCCTTTATTCCTCCCATGTCTGGAATGCTTGAGCTCATTATCTCGTATTTCCAGCCATTTCTTTCCGCAAATCTAGTATACATCCTGAAAAGGTCACCTGCAAACAACGCAGCTTCGCTTCCTCCGGCTCCTGCTCTGATCTCCACCATGACCCCTTTGTCATCATTAGGGTCTTTGGGAAGCATCAATATCCTAAGCTCTTCTTCGAGGCTTGTCTTTTTTTCTGAAAGCTCTTCAAGCTCCATTTCCACCATGTCCTTGAAGTCCTTGTCCAGCTTGTCTTTGAGCATATCCTTAGACTCGGCTATTCCACTTTGCACCTTCTTGTACTCTTTGTATTTATTTACGATAGGCTCCAGGTGAGAGTGCTCTTTAACAAACTTTCTCCATTCGTCCTGATTCCCGATGACATCCGGATCGCTTATCTTTTCACCCAAATCTTCATATTTTGATTCTATAAATTCCAGTTTGTCCAACATTTTTTCATCCTCCAATTAACTTCACGTTGGAATTATATCATTATTTTCAAGGCATTACAATTGCTTTGCTAATATATGAAAAACCCTACAAGCCCCATTCCTATTAGAATAAATATGGGGTTTACTTTTTTTACCGCCGACAGATAAAAGGCTGCCGCTGCTATGAGCACGGCAAAAATATCCCTCACCGCATCCTCAAAGAGCAAAATCGCCGCTGAGGCTATCATGCCCAGAACCACCGGTCTGATGAACTCCAGAGCCCTTTTTACATACATGCTATCCTTAAACTTTCCGAAAAAACGGCTTATGACGTATACCAGGATAGTAGAAGGCAATATTACCCCCAACGTCCCCAGAAGCGCTGCCGAGGCGTTCCCGCCCACTCTATAGCCTACGAATGTAGCAACATTTACGCTGATCACTCCGGGCGTCATCTCGGAGAGCCCTACTATGTCCAAAAACTCGCCTTGGCTCATCCAGCCATGAACTGAGATTATATCTCTTTGCATAATGGGTATCATTGCATACCCGCCTCCAAAGGTAAACATCCCTATCTTGAAAAACACCGAAAATATGCTAAGCATCATGCCGTCCATCACTTATCGCCCCTTCCGATGTGTTTTTGGAAGACAGCGCCCATGATGCCCGCTCCTGCTATTATGACTACGGGATCCACCTTTGCAAATAGGATAAGCGCAAAGGCCGCCGCGGATAGGATGTACCATGTCCACCTGAGCTTTTTCAATGCGATCAGCTTGTATACCGCTGCTGCCAAAAGACCTACCACCGCAGGTCTTATCCCCATGAACGCCTGCTCGGCAAAGGGCAGGCTTCGAAATCTTTCGTAGTTTGATGCCAGGATTATTATCACCGTGACCGGAGCAATTATCACCCCTGCCACTGAAGCTATTACGCCTTTTCCTCCCGCTACGTGATAACCTGTGTAGACTGCGCTGTTTACCGCCAAAGGTCCCGGGGAGGCTGTGGCTACGGTCAGCATGTTTACGAAATCTTCCTCTGTCATCCACTTCCTGTTTCTTACAAATTCATCTTGGAACAGGGGGATCATGGCGTATCCTCCGCCGATAGTAAAAGTTCCTATTTTCAAAAACGACTTGAACAGTTCGATGGTTTTGTGCATTTTGCCTCCTTTTAGCGTCAAACGCAATAAAAGAACGATGGTATGCCATCGTTCGTCCGGTCAAGCGCTTATCAACTTATCAGTTTTCAAAAGATAATCTATTACTTCCTGCCTTGTGATAATCCCTATAAAAACCCCATCGTCGTCGGTTATAGGAACAAAATTCTGACTTTTGCTTAGTTCTATAATTACCTCCAAGGATTCGTTGATGCCCGCGGACTCTACCTTCCGCTGCCTCTTGACGTCCCTTAAGGTAAATCTGCTGCAGTTGTCAAAATTCATATCCGGATTGTTCTTGATCTCCCATAGAAGATCGCCTTCGGTAAGAGTGCCGGAATATTTGCCCTTCTCGTTGATTATGGGAATCGCACTATAGCCATTGTTTTCCATTATCTCCAAAGCAAATTTGACTGAGCATTTCAGTGGCAAAAACACCACGTCCTTTTTGGGAACCAGTAAAAATAAAATGCTATCCAAATGCTTCACCCCTTTATCAGTGGTCTCAGTATCATTATACACCATTATGAGGGGTTATGCTTAAGATTAGCTTAACATTTTACATATTTATCAAATTAGATTTTCTGGATTAAGGCTTTTCAGGTCTTCATGAACGAAGAGTCCGTTTTTTCTTATCAGAACATCGTCAAAGTAAATCTCGCCCCCGCCAAAGGCTTCAGTCTGGATACACACCAGGTCCCAATGGACTGCCGATACATTTCCGTTGGGAGCATCCTCGTAGCACATTCCCGGAGTAAAATGAAAGCTTCCCATTATTTTTTCGTCAAACAATATGTCGTTCATAGGCTTTAAGATGTACGGATTCACCCCTATGGCGAATTCTCCGATATACCTTGCTCCCTCGTCTGTATCCAGCACCTCATTTATCCTTGTCGTATCGTTTGCCGTTGCCTCCACTATCTTTCCCTCTTCAAAAACGAATCTGACATTTTCGTATGTGAAACCCTGATATTGAGAAGGAGCATTATATGACAATACCCCTCTTACGGAATCCTTTACCGGGGCAGCATATACTTCTCCGTCGGGAATGTTAAGCTTGCCATCGCATTTGACGGCAGGTATCCCTTTGATTGAAAACTCAAGGTCCGTCCCGGGTCCAGTTATGCGAACCTTGTCCGTCCTATTCATGAAATCTACAAGGCTGTCCATCGCTTTTGACATCTTGTCGTAATCCAGGTTGCATACCTTGAAGTAAAAGTCCTCAAAGGACTCAAGGCTTTCTCCTGCCAGCTGCGCCATGGAGTTGTTGGGATACCTCAATACCACCCATTTGGTGTGGTTGACCCTGTAGTCTGTCACCGGCCTTAACATCTTGCTCGATAGCATCATCTTCTCAGAAGGAACGTCGCTCATTTCGCTGACGTTTTCCGATGCCCTTATTCCAATATATGCATCCATCTGCTTCATCTGAAAAAGTTCTGCTTCCTTCATGGCCTCCAGCTGTTCTTCCGAGGCGTGCATTAAAAGCTCCCTGTTTATGGAGCTGTCCAGGATAGATACAAAGGGAAGTGCCTCCTTTGAGTGGATCTCCTTTACCAGCTGCCTTGCCAAGGGCTTGGCGCTTTCCCCGCTTACTTGGATCAAGACCTTTTCTCCTTTATGAACTTCACATGAATACTCCACTAGATTTTTGGCAAGCAATTTAATTCTTTCATCCATATTGCACCTACTCCAAATTTGCATGTCTTTTGTACATGCTTTGATTGTCTTGTCCACTAAGGTCCATGAGATATAAAACCAAGCTGTCTAAAAGGACCAACAGCGCCTGCTCGAACAGCGAGCCCATAGGCTGAACAGTTATGTTCTTTGCCTCTTCACCTTTTCCCTGAGCCTTTATCTCTATGACTGCGCTGCTTAGCTTTGCTATGGTGGAGTTTGGGTTGGTCGTAACAAGACACACATCTCCTCTTGTGCTCTTAGCTTTATTTGCCATAGTTACGAGGCCTCCTGTCTCTCCTGAACCTGAACCGATCAGAAGAAGATCCCCTTCACCCATTGATGGCGTAGTGCTTTCTCCTACTACATAGGCTTGAAGGCCGAGGTGCATCAATCTCATTGCAAAGCCTTTGATCATAAGCCCGCTTCTTCCCTGACCTGCAAGAAAAATCCTCTTGGCCTCCAAGATTTTTTTTGCTGTCTCCAAAACTTGAGTTTCATCCACTCCTCTTGAAATCTTTTGAATCTCGTTGCAGATCGTCATCATTTTGTTCATAATCAGCACTCCTTTGCATTATCGATATTCATTTGTATATAAGGTTTGTATCAGTCCTATCGTTTCCTAAACCATTTTATGCTTTTTATTAGAAATTGTACAGTCCTCAGGTGAAAACCCATCCCTTTCAAGCCTGACTTTTAATCCTTTTTAATTTCCATGTTTTGTGATAATATTACCTATATTGATTATAAGCTAAGGAGCACCAAGATGAAAACAACCAAAAAAATAGTTAAAAAATTATTTAATAAAAACTACATGCTAAAACCTCGTTATACGACTTATATGAAAAAGCACAAGCTCGATCCTAACATCATCCTCTATCAATCATACCAGGGTAAAAGCATGACCGGAAATCCCTATGCTGTCTTTAAGGAACTATTGTCTGATAAAAGCATGACTCACGTTTGGGCTTTGGACAACGACATGAACATAAACCCTGAATACGGGCATCTAGACAATGTGAAATTCGTCACTATACATAGCAAAGATTATCTCCGGTACCTTACCACCGCAAAGTACTTGATAAACAACACGAGTTTTCCTTATTATTTCCAAAAAATGGAGGGCCAAATCTATATCAACACATGGCATGGCACTCCTTTAAAGACTCTCGGACTGGATATCAAGGACACTCACCCAACGGCGCATGCAAACATACAAAGAAACTTGTTGCAGACAGACTACCTGGTAATGCCAAACAGCTTCACCGCAGAAAAGCTGTTGGATTCTCATCATTGCAATGGCATCTTTGGCGGAAAAGTCCTCGATACCGGTTACCCTAGGGTAGACTTGACTTTAAGCTACCCCTCAGATAAGATGAAAAATATTTTAGGAGTTGAAAAATCAAAAAAAATCATCCTATATGCTCCAACCTGGCGGGGACAAGTGGGAAGAGAATCAGATACCAGCCAAAAGCTGTTGGAGGATGTGAATTATTTAAAAGACAATATCCCTAGTGAATACTGTGTCCTTCTCAAGGCACATTATTTCACTTACGATTATTTCAAAAAAAACAACTTAGAGCACCTATGTGTCCCAGACGGCATTGATACCAACGAGCTCCTTTCGGCTATCGACGTGCTCATAACTGATTATTCAAGCATATTCTTTGATTTTATACCTACGGGAAGACCGGTTTTGTACTACGCTGAAGATTTTGAAGAGTATGAAAGAACACGGGGCTTTTATATAGATACCAAAACATTGCCCGGACCAATTTGCAGCACCCTAGAGCAACTGGCCGAATCCATAAGCTCTTTAAGTCAAATCAAGGAAGACTATAGAGAAAAATATAATGCTTTTCTTGAAACCTACTGCTCAAAAGATGACGGACAAGCAACTCGACGTTTTATTGACATCATTTTTCACGACAAAAATTCCGACTATGTTAAAAAAGTGGTAAATCACAAGACTAAAATTTTGATGCACTGCGGTTCCTTTGAAAACAATGGAATCACAGTTTCTGCCATCAGTTTGCTAAACTCTATAGATTTCGAAAAATACGACGTTACGGTTACGACAACGGGAAAAATGACTGGCGCAAAAGAGAGAAATCTCAACAAGCTGGATAAAAGGGTTAAGGTAATCCACAGGATCGGAACTTTGAACAAGACCATTTGGGAGGGTTTCAAGCACTTTGCCGTCAGGGAATTCCCTATAAGTCCTGATTCTTTCTTACCGGCAGACCTGTATAAAAGAGAGCTCAAGAGAATTATCGGGGATACGGTCTTTGATGTTGGCATCGATTTTGGAGGATATAACATCTTATGGTCTCTGCTTATTGCAAACGGATCTTTTAATAAAAAAATCATCTACCAGCACAACGACATGTTGATGGAATATCAAAAAATAATCAATGGCAAACAGAGACATAAGAAAAATTTAAAGATAATATTCTCAATATACAAAAAATACGATGTCGCAGCATCTGTTTCAAAGTCTGCATTGGAAGCGAATGCTGAAAACCTCAAGGAATACTTTTTAGATTTTGGCACCAAATTAGTTTATGTCAATAATGCCATCAACTATGAGCATATCCTAAACATGAAAGATCAGGCTGAATTTGCGACCTATAAGGGCAAACCTTGCCTGGTGTTGCCAAGAGACAACGCCACCAACCTCATTGAAGGCATCGTGTTGGATCCCCAGGAGACAAAATTTATAAACATCGGAAGGCTCTCCCCTGAAAAAGGCCAAGACAAGCTGATTTCAGCCTTTGCAGAGCTTTGCAGTGAATATGACAATCTAAAGCTGTATATAGTAGGCGAAGGAGTCTTGGAGAAAGCTCTTAAAGATCAAGCAAAAAGATTAAAGGTATCAGACAGAGTCGTCTTTACCGGACAGTTAAGCAACGCTTTTGCACTTCTTAACCTCTGTGACTGCTTTGTTCTCTCATCAAACTACGAAGGACAAGGCCTGGTACTGCTTGAAGCCCTTGTTCTGAACAAACCTACCATCAGCACCGATGTTACGGGAGCACACAGCGTTTTGGAAGGCGGCTACGGTCTGCTGGTGGATAACACAGCTGAAGCTCTTCGTGAAGGGATGGAAAGATTCATAAAGGGAGAAAAACTCTCTAACAAAACATTTGACTATAAATCTTACAATATAGAAGCGCTAGATATGTTTTACAGCATGCTTGAGTAAAGAGAGGGATCACCTTAAATGGTGATCCCTCTCTCTTTTAATTTTCATATTCATGATCGATATAGAAGTAACCGGTGCCTTTAAACCCTTCTTCTCTTATCTCAAATGGCTTTTTATTTGAATAACTAACATAAAATGCTCCCGATTCATCCCACAGCTCTCCGGAGAGGTGATATTTCCCAGGCAATAGCTTAATGTTTCTTAGCTTGGCTTTTAAGGTATGCTTAAGGTCCATGTCATTATTGATCAGATGATTTTCAGACCTTTTGTCGCTTCCGTATATTTCGCCGTACTCTGCATCCCGAATGGTAAAGCACCATTTCAGCCCCTTCATGGGCTTTTTGACTATATAGTCAAATGAATACCCTATATCCTCTTCGTAATCAAAGATATTTGTCTCTTCACCTTTTGAGTTGAAAAATTTGAAGTTCTTTGTCTCCAAGACTTCTTTCTTGCTTAATATCTGTACGTTCTTATTGTTGTTCCTAGCCTCTTCTGTCATTTCCTTTTTCTGTTTTGCCCGTTCTTCCTTAAGGAAAACTTCATACTTATGCACGATCTCGCCGGTATCTCCATAATCTACAAGCTCACCGTCTTTTATCCACATGCACTTGTTGCAAAATGATTTAACCGTAAATAGAGAATGGCTTACAAATAGTATGGTTTTGCCCTGGGCCTTGAATTCTTCCATTCTTTCGATGCACTTAAGCTTGAAAACATCATCCCCTACCGACAAAGCTTCGTCAACTATCAATATATCCGGATCTACATTTACAGAAATCGCAAACCCCAGCCTAGCCTTCATTCCGCTTGAATACGTCCTTACTGGCTGGTATATGTGGTCTCCTATATCCGCAAAATCAATGATCCTTTGCAGCTGCTTATCCATATCCTTCTTCTGCATCCCCATGGTGAGGGCTTTAAGGTATATATTTTCGATGCCTGTTAGTTCATTGTCAAAACCTGAAGTCAGTTCCAGCAGTGCAGATATCTTTCCTTCAGTCTTAAGAGTGCCTGAAGAAGGAGTGGCCACGCCTGTTATGAGCTTAAGAAGGGTCGATTTACCGGCTCCGTTTTTACCTAAAACCCCGATGGCTTCGCCTTTAGGTATATCGATACTTATGTTTTTCAAGGCATAGAACTTTTTATATTTTGTTTTTTTGAAAAAAATATTTTTGATTCTATGCCAAGGCTTTTTATAAATCTTATATATTTTTGTAAGGTTATTTATTCTTATGCTGTGCTCCATCTTACTCTCCTCGTAAAATTACAGAATATCGGAAAATTCATTTTTCAGCTTGTTGAAAACGAAAGCTCCTAAAAAAACCAATATCAACATCACAAACCAGAAATAGCCTGTATATGTCATGTTCTCAAAAAACCATTCCCCTCCCAGAAACGTATCCCGATATCCTTTTATAAAATAGTATATGGGATTTGCCATTAACAGGTACTTGATCGGCCCCCTGACATTGGATAAATTCCAAATGATCGGCGTAAGCCAAAATATCATCTGGGTTATCGACTTTAAAAAATGCTCGAAGTCTCTACTTATTACGACCAAGGCAGATGTAGTCCAGGACAAGACGACCATGAAAAACAACAGCGCCACATTGTAATAGATCAACTGCAGATAGTATACTGTAGGATAATATCCGGAAGCGGCAAATATTGCTATTGCAATGACGGTCATTGCCAGATGAACATAAAACAAAGACAGTACCCTAAAGGTCGGTATCGTTGCTACAGGATACACCATTTTTGTTACCAGGTGTTTGTTCTGTCTTATTGCCGTTCCGCCGTAGGTAAGAGCCTCTGAAATGAAAAACCAAGGCACTATGCCGGATATCAGCCATAGAATGAAAGGGTGATTTCCCACCGGGCTGCCTCCCCGTATACCTATGTCAATGGCAAACCAATACACAAAAATAAAAAGCATTGGCTTAAAAAGAGACCAGAAGAGTCCAAATGCCGCTCCACTATATTTTTTTTGTAAATCCTTAATAGACATTTCAATTGTTCTACCCGTTTCAACAAAGTTTTCCTTGATGATAAGATAGGGATATTTTATAAACTCCAACATGATGATTACTCCACCTTCTACGAACTGCAGACAAATTTACGCCTACATTAATTTGAACTAAATTTCATTTTATCATAGGTCTGTTTTTTTAACTACCATAAAGTTTTAAGTTGCTGTGGATTCCTTCCGGGTCGTAGTGAGCCGGTGAGCCGGGAAATACATGTTAAACGATCGTTGGGCTATCGGGAAACGGTTGGTAAACAGTCGTATTAGTCGCTGAAGCGACTGTGGGAATACATGTTAAACGATTGTGGGGCTATCGGGAAACGATTGGGAAACAGTCGTATTAGTCGCTGAAGCGACTGTTTATTGTCCGGCTCTGCCGCACGGGAAATGACTGCTATGCAGTCGAGAAATGAGACTCCGTCTCGTAAAAAAGTTGTAAGCTTTAAGTAATTAAAAGGTTTTTACTTTCAACTTTCCAACTTTCCACTTTCCAACTTTCAACTTTCAACTTTCCAACTTTCCAACTTTCCACTTTCAACTTACCGGACCCTACTCTCCATATGCTTTGAGTACCTCCTGAAGGGCAATCCTGTTTATCTTTCTCTTTCCTGCAAAAGTCCCTGCAAAAAATATTGCCATGATGATCACAAATCCCAAAACAGCATGAACTAATCTGAATTCAAATGGTATGACCATCCCATAGCCTTTTGCGAAGAATTCCACCATCCAGTTCAACGAAATCAGGGCAATGGGAATGCTTGCGATAAAAGAAATCACTGTGTATACCAGGTAGCTGTCGAGGACCATGGAATTTACCTCTTTTTTATTGTATCCCATTACCTTCAAAAGGGATATGTTGTAATAATTATCCTCTACGGTCATTGTAGTGAGGACAAAAAGTATCACCAATGCGATCAATGCGGAAGAACCTACCATTATATAAACTGCATACTTCATGAAATCTTGCATCAATTCAGCTTGCTCCATGATAGCTCTTTTCTCCAATATGGCGGAATATTCTTCAGAAGAAGGTCTCTCTAGAGCATATATTCCTGTGAAAAGATCTCTCGTCTCACCTTCGGTGATAATGTGGCTTAAATAGCCTCTTTCCATATATATCTTGTCTGAACTGTAATCCTCAGAAACTGCCTTGATCTCTAGGCTGACGTTCCTTGAGCCAAGCCTTAAATCTACTACGTCTCCTTCGTCCACCCCGAATTTCAGGCTCGCGCTCTTAGTAACTATCCCTCCTTCCTCTAGGAGGGATGTGATGTTTTCTCCCCTACTGTTATAAAGGTTGTACAGCTCGTTGTCCGATTCAAGGCCGGATGCTATCAGTGAATTCCCTTCCAAGAATGCATCGGGATAAGTTAAAAAACGCTCCTGCCCTTCTATTATATCCGGTGGCATCTCAGAAGGATCTATATATGCTTCGTATTCATAGGCAACGGATTCGTAGCTTTCCAATGCCATCCTTTCTATCAAGCCGTCCATCATGAAGCTAAAAAGTATCAGCAGGGTGGACAGTGCGATGCCAAAGAAAAATATTGCGAACTTCCCTGTATTTCTTACAGCATATAGGTATTTGAATTTTGTCTTTCCCTTGGAGCCTTTAAGCAGGCTGCTCGTGATTTTTGTCAAACGGTTTACCTTCTTTTCCCTATGCAGGTATAGAAGATCAAGGGGCTTAGTAGATAGCATTTTAAATATTACGATACCGGAAAGGCCTGTGAAAAATATCATAGGCACGAAAACTGCAGTTAAAAATACCGACGCTTCCTGATTTATTGGATTTGCAGGAAGAAGATAAAACTCAAGGTACATATTCTTCATAGGCACCGCTGCCAAAACCCCTGCGAAATATCCGGCGATGAGCATCGGGAGGGCGATTATCCCCACGAGGATAAGATAAGGCAAAGCAATGTTTCTTCTCCTGTACCCAATCGCCTTCAATAGCCCTATCTGACCTCTTTCTGCATTTAAGATCTTGAATATTATTATTGCCGCTATGACTATGGCAATTGAAGCTATCATTATGCTCAATCCCAGAGTAAATACTTTTCCCCCGCGCAATTCGTCAAATATCGCGCCGCTTCTGAGCTGATTTTCTGTCAGCACGGCGCCAAGGGCGAAATTCAGCTCTTCATGGTCTGATATCCTTTCTGATATCTTTTCTCGAAATTCCACGCTGTCCATTCCATCGGATATTCTGCCTGCGAGCCTCATGCCCAACGAACCTGAAATCGACTCAAAAGCTTCGTCTGTAAAAAGTGCAAGCGTCTGCTTTCCGTTGTCTATGATAAAAGAATCGTCAAGCATTGGAAATGTATAATCTGGGAAAAGTACATATCCGGTGACTAGAAAAGTCTTTCCATCAATATCGATATCATCCCCTATTTCGATGTCGTTTTTTTCTGCGTACACCCTGGTTATGGCTATCTCGTTATCCGATGATGGCTTTACCCCCTGTTCCATCTTCGATCTGTTCAGATCCACTCCGTCCTTGATTGCAAGAACTCTCGTATTTGTCCCTTGCCACCTGAAGTAGAATTCCTTAAATTCCCTTAGCTCCAATTCAACCTGGGGATAAATCCTTAAAAAAGAATCGATGCGGTTTTTCATGAGTTCATAGAATATCTCAGGATCATAGTTCTTTACGGCGGATAATGTGTATATGCCACCGGGAACCGATTCGTGTGAATAAAGGTTTTGAGCTTCTTCCAGCGTCAAGACCGACAACATCTCAACTGAAAAATCCTCTTGACCATACTCCTCAAGATACCTTTCTGTGGGTTCTTCCAATCCGTTTATCGCATAGGACATGGTCGAATACAAAAAAGAGCTCAGCAAAACTATCATGCCGATTGCCATGAGCTGCAGTCTCTTTTTTTTAATGGTCTTCATCATATTTTTTATTAGCATGTCATCCACCTACCCCCACTGAATTTGACCTGCTGATATTTTATCCTTGTTTTCGATTATCTCTTCGATTTTCCCTGAATTCATTTTAATAACTCTGTCAGCCATGGCACCTATCCCCGGATTATGGGTGATGACTACCATGGTGGTCTTAAGATCCCTGTTGAGGTCTTCTATGACTCTAAGGACCTGCTTAGAAGTCTCTTCGTCCAAGGACCCTGTGGGCTCATCGCAAAAGAGGATCTCTGGATTTTTAGCTACGCTCCTAGCTACCGAGACCCTTTGCTGTTCTCCTCCCGAAAGCTGGTATGGGTACTTGTGCATCTGATCCTTAAGGCCCACCTTTGCAAGGATGTCTTCAGGATCTAACGGAGCCTTTCCAATATCTGATCCCATCTGGACATTTTCCAAGGCGGTAAGATTTTGAAGCAGATTGTACTGCTGAAACACAAAACCCAAATGGTTTCGCCTGAACTCTGTAAGCTTGTCTTCCGAAAGCTTTGTAAGCTCCGTGTCCTTATACATTATTACCCCGGACGTTGGGGTGTCCAGCCCGCTTATCACGTTTAGCAGGGTGCTCTTTCCGCTGCCGCTGGGGCCTAGAATGACGATGAATTCCCCCTCCTTGATTTCCAGGCTTACGCCTTTTAAAGCGTGAGTTTCTACTTCTCCGGATTTATAGGTTTTCATAACGTTTTTTAGAATTATAGACATGGGTTTCCTCCTCCTAATTGATTGGTAGCCGGGAATCGGTGAGGCGGTAAATAAAGGTTAAACGGTCGTTGGGCTATCGGGAAACGGTTGGGAAACAGTCGTTTAGTCGCTGAAGCGACTGTGGGAATACATGTTAAACGATTGTGGGGCTATCGGGAAACGGTTGTCAAGCAATCGTATTGGTCGCTTTCTACTTTCCAACTGACCAACTTCCTGCTTTTACTTATATCTTATATCTTAGAACTTAGAACTTGAAACACGCGCGTTGCGCTTTTCTCGCGAGTAAAACGAGCTTTTCCCGCGACCAAAGGGAGCATCCCACGTGAGCGAAGCGAACCTTCAACCATTGTCCCACCATGGTTCAACGATTATCCGGGAAATACAGGTTAAACGGTCGTTGGGCTATCGGGAAACGGTTGTCAAGCAATCGTATTGGTCGCTTTCTACTTTCCAACTGACCAACTTTCCAACTTTCTACTTTCCACTTTCCAACTTTCTACTTTCCACTTTCCAACTGACCAACTCTCCACTTTTATCTTAACAGCCCCGCTATCGCGCTTCCCATAAGGCTTGCATCCTCGACCTTTATCCTTTCCACATGCCTCCCAAAGCTTTCTTTCATAAAATCCAGGTATCTGTCGAATTTTTCCATGAATTTCTTTGAACCGTAGAAAGCAGATCCGTCAATTACCAGGCAAACCGGTTTTTCAGGTGCCGTGCCCTTTCCCGTTTTTACAAGTATGCCGTTTATGTTCACTGCCAAGTACTTTGCAGACCTTTCGTACAAACCGTCTACTATTGCTTCAATCAGCCAGCCATCTTCTTTCGTTCCGTGCCTTCTAATCGCCTTGCCGATCAGATTTCTTCTGCCCTCCGGATCATCAAGCAAGTCTGCTGAATCAACTGAAGACAGCTTTTCCAAATCGCAAATTTCATCAGAAAGGTCCTCTGAAAGCATCCCTTCAGACGCGGCCAGTTTAATCGTTTCAAGAACGAGTTGTCCCATATACGCTCCCGAAAGCATCTTTTCCATCAGCTGTTCCCCAGGATTTATAGTCTTTTCATCCAGCTTTATATCCGCCGTTCCCCTTTTGATATTTCCGTAGCCGCCAGACTCAAGGTTGATTAGAGTATATCCCTCTGTACCGCTGAGAATCTCGCTTTTTTTTACATTTATATTTTTTTCAACATAGCAGGTGTTCATCCCAGTGCCAAGTATCAGGCCAATGAAGTCGTCATAATTTTTATCTTCTGCCATGGCTTTGCCGCTTAATAGAGTAGCAGTCGCATCATTTAACACCGCCACGCTTTTAGAGCTACCACCAGACAGCTTATTTTTAAGCTCTTTTCCTATCTCCACTCCCGTGGCATTTTTAACCTTTACTTCCTTGGTAAGGGATATTATCTTACCCTCTCTGTCAGGCATGATCTCTGCAGGGTATGAAAAGCAAAAACCTATATTTTCGCTTTTGTCAGCTATTGAGTTTAAATATCTGGCAATAATCTCAAAAAATTCATCTACTTCTACCTCTTTATCGACCCCAGGCATGGGATATTTCTTAAATTTGCTTATTATTGGCCCTTTGTTCGTAAACGTCACCAAAGCCCTTCTGAAGTTAGTTCCTCCCGCATCTACCGCAATAACTGCTTTGTTGGTTTCAACATTTGCCGATGGATCTATATAACCAGGTATCATCTTTAAAGTAGATTTTTCTCCAACGTTTAATCCATCTTCCATATCCTTTGCGAACAGACTGCTTTCATGTTCAAAGTCCAACTCATCTGCCCACATTTTATGTTGCTTCAAAAAGCCTGCAGCTTCTTTTCTAAGATTATTTTTGTCCATTTCCTCACCTCTTTTGAAATTGGTTGTTTGATACTATTTTACCACAGCCAATCACTTTAGGCTCTAGTCCTTGCATTTTTTTAAGATTTATTGTATTTTATAGTTAATGATATACAAAAAAAACCGCTTTGATCCCTTTGGGACAGAGACCTGATAAGCTCTTTTGTGCAAAACGTCCTCTATTTAAGGGATGTCTGTTTTGTCATGTCAATCGAGTCATGAAGGTCCTCTTCCAAAAGGCGGAGGACCTTTTTCTTTAGGAGGAAATGTATGAAAATAGGATTTATAGGCGCAGGCAACGCAGGAGTGTCACTGGGAAGGTTCTTTAAGGAAAAAGGTCTTCTTATTTCCGGATTTTATAGCAGAAGCTACGATTCATCTCAATTTGGCGCAAAGGAAACCTCTTCAGCGGTTTTCGATAGCCTGGATGAAGCTGCCGCAGAAAGCGATATAATAATCGTCTCTGTTCCTGACGATGCAATCATCGATATAGCCGCCAAGCTGGTCAAAACAGGCGAAATAACTAAAGACCACCTGCTGATTCACTTGAGCGGGACTCTTGACTCCGGGGTTTTTTCAGAATTTGAAAAAATCGGTTGCGGGTGCTACTCCCTTCATCCGGTGATGACTTTTCCGAACCCCTTAGTCAGCTCTTCGGCTATAAAAAACGGGTGGTTTACTTACGAGGGAAACGGCAAGAACCCAAATCTCCTCGATGCTATGTTAGAATCTGCCGGGATCAATTCCCGCATGATCAAAAGGTCCGATAAGATCTTGTACCACGCCGGAGCGTGCATCTTGTCAAATTACCTGGTAACTCTTCTAAATTCAGGATTCGATGTGCTCAAAGCCATCGGCTGGGAAGATGAGGATTCAAAGGAGGTTTTTATCCCGCTAGTTGAGGCGACATTAGAGAATTTTAAAGAAAAAGGTTCTTCGGCGCTGAGTGGACCTGTAGCTCGAGGGGACATGTCCACTATCGAAAAACATATCACTGCCCTTGAACCATTAGATGATAATCTGCTTGATCTTTACAAAACCCTTGGCAAGGTGACGGCAATAATGGCGGAGAAAAGCTCCTCCGATAAAGATACAGAAAAGATGCTAGAGATTTTTGAGAAGGATAATGGGAGGTGATTGGATATGAAAAGTAAATTCAGCGTCGATTTTTTTGCCCGTCGCAAAGATGAAAACAAAAAAATCTCCATGTTGACAGCTTACGATTATTCTACTGCCAAGATTTTTGACGAGGCTGGCGTAGACGCCTTGCTGGTAGGAGATTCATTGGGAATGGTCATGCAGGGATTGGACTCTACCCTTGAGGTTACCATGGAGGATATGATATATCATTGCAGTTGCGTTTCAAGAGGCGCAGACAGAGCCTTTGTCGTAGGGGATATGCCTTTTTTGTCTTACCACATAAGCGTGGAAGAGTCGGTAAGAAATGCCGGCAGGCTCATACAGCATGGCAAAGCCAATGCGGTTAAGCTCGAAGGAGGAATAAATGTTTCTGACAAGATTAAAGCAATAGTAGATGCTCAGATACCCGTCATGGGGCATATTGGACTGACCCCTCAGTCCGTAAACGTTTTTGGCGGCTTCAAGGTACAGGGCAAGGATTACTCGAGGGCAAAGGCTGTTCTTGAGGACGCAATTGCCGTCGAGGAAGCGGGAGCTTTTGCCGTGGTTTTGGAAGGAATCCCTGAAAAATTGGCAAAGTTGATATCAGAGACTATTTCCATCCCCACCATTGGCATAGGAGCAGGAAGATACTGTGACGGCCAGGTCTTGGTCATGCATGATCTTTTGGGTCTGTTCAGCGGGCAATCTCCCAAATTTTCGAAAAAATATGCAGATTTGAGATCTGTCATGGAAAATGCAGTAAAAGGCTACATCGAGGAGGTGACCTCAGGGGACTTTCCCGAGTCAAAACACACCTTTTCCATGGAAGATAAAATAATAGATGAGTTAAAGGAGAAGCAATAAATGGACAAAATCTACACAGTTGGTGATTTAAAGCGTTACTTAAAGGATAGATATAACAGTACACGGATAGGATTCGTCCCTACCATGGGTTATCTCCACGAAGGGCATTGTTCTCTTATAGAAAGGGCTAAATCAGAAAACGACTTGGTTGTGACAAGCGTATTCGTAAACCCATCTCAGTTCGGTCCTGGAGAGGATTTTGAAACATACCCCAGAGACCTTATAGGGGATATCTCTTTGGCAAAAGAAGCAGGAACGGACCTGTTTTTCCACCCTTCACCCCAGGAAATGTATCCCGGCAATTGTTCCACCTTCGTCGAAATCAAGGGGGATATCGTCAATCACCTTTGCGGCAGCTCAAGGCCGGGACACTTCAAAGGGGTGACTACCGTGGTAGCTAAGCTGTTAAATATCGTAAAGCCGAATAACGTTTATTTCGGAGCAAAAGACGCCCAGCAGGTGGCTGTAATAAAAAAGATGGTAAAAGAGCTGTTTTTCGATTTAAACATCATCGAATGCCCCACCGTGAGGGAATTAGACGGCCTTGCCAAAAGCTCCCGAAACACTAACCTTGCACCTGAAGAAAGGATTCAGGCTCCCCTGATTTATAAGGCTTTATCGAGGGTTGAAGGGGAGTTTAAAAAAGGGCTGCACTCCACAGATGCTCTTCTTGAAATCCTAAAGGACAGCCTTGAAGAAATTACCCTTGGAGAAGTCGACTACGGTGATATACTTGATAAAGAAACTTTCACAAAAACAGATGAAATCAAAAATGACGCCTTGGTCGCAGTAGCAGTCAAATTTAAAAATGCAAGGCTCATAGATAACATCACCTTGAAAAGCGAGGTGGAATAATGTTCATCAGCATGTTCAAATCTAAGCTTCATAGAGCTACCGTGACCGATGCGGACATCGATTATGTAGGAAGCATAACCATAGATGCCGACCTTTTAAAGGCTTCCGACATACTTCCGGGAGAAAAGGTTCACGTCGTCAACATCAACAACGGCGCCCGATTCGAAACCTATACATTGACCGGTGAAGCAGGGTCAGGTGTCGTCTGCGTCAATGGAGCCGCCGCAAGGCTGGTTCAAAAGGGAGATCTTGTCATCATCATATCCTATGCCACAATGGACAGAAAAGAGGCAGCAGAGTTTTCACCCACAATATGCATATTGGACGAGCGTAATAAACTAACCGGCATTAAGCACGAAGAAACGCCGGGTAAGATGGAGTGATAAAAATGTTGAAAGTCGTCGTGACCGCAGGAGGTACGTCGGAAAGCATCGACGGTGTCAGAAGGATCACTAATTGTTCCACCGGAACCCTTAGCAGCATGATCGCCGAGAGGTTCGTAGATTATGGATTGCGCACAGGCAAGGATCTTAAGCTTTACTACATCCATACGGACAACTGCAAAATGCCATCCATCAAGCATGGGATGGAAATGCTTAAGTTCATAAACGCCACCAGCACCTACGAAGTCAAAGACACAGTGGAAAAGCTTTTGACTGAAGAAAAAATCGACTTGTTCGTTCACTGCATGGCAGTTTCAGATTTTTCCATGCACTGTTACTTAAGCATGGAGGAGCTGGCTGGCCACATCATGGAAATGAATTTGCAGTCTCAGCCAACAAGCAAGGAAGATATCATAAAGCACTTTCAGGATCTGGTTCCCCAGGAGCAAAAGAAGATCTCATCCAAGGACGACATATGCATGTTCATGAAAAGGACGCCTAAAATCATAAACATGATTAAAAAAATCAGCCCGGAAACTTTTTTAATCGGCTTCAAGCTCCTTAGCGGAGGAAGCTTTGAGGATCTTTTGGCTTCCGCTCGCATACAAATACTTGAAAACGACTCTGATTTCGTTTTGGCTAACGATACTAAGAACATAGGAAACGGCAAGCACGAAGCCGTCCTCATAGACAGGCACGGCGACATCCTAGGAAGCTTTGAGACCAAGGATCACATAGCAGCAGGTTTAGTCAAGATGCTTGTCAAGAAGGGGGTCATATGAAAAAGACAACCGTAGTTGTAGGTGTAACAGGTGGCATTGCCTGCTACAAGGCTGCCGATCTGGTCAGCAGTCTTGTGAAAAAAGGTTTTGATATCCACGTTATAATGACTGAAAACGCTGGAGAGTTCATCACACCCTTGACGTTTCAGACCTTGTCAGGGAACCGGGTAGCCACCTCGATGTTTGAAAGAATAGCCTCTTTTGAAGTTGAGCACATTTCACTGGCCCAGCGAGCGGATGTTTTTGTAGTCGCCCCAGCCAGTGCAAATTTTATCGGAAAGATGGCAAACGGTATTGCAGACGACATGCTCACTACCACGATAATGGCTACCAAGGCCCCGATAGTGATTGCCCCTGCCATGAATACTGCTATGTGGGAGAATCCAATCCTTAAGGATAATTTGGAAAAACTCAAAAAATTCGGCGTGCAGGTGGTGGAGCCTGATGAAGGCAGGCTCGCCTGCGGAGACCTAGGCAAGGGAAAGCTTGCTGAAGTAGAGGAAATCGTTGAGGCGATCGAGAAAGCAGCAAAATGAGGCGGTGAGGCGGTGGGTCGGGAAATAAAGGTTAAACAGTCGTTGGGCAATCGGGTAACGATTGGGAAACAGTCGTAAAAGCTTTTTCCCCATCGTTCAACAATTGCTTAACTATTGTCCCACCATGGTTTAACGATTATCTGGGGAATACTGTGTTCGGTATTCGGGAAAAGCAAAAGATAAATCTTGAACCACGAAGAACACAAAGGACTCTAAGTTGTAAGAGATACGTTATATGACGGTTGAACGGTCGTTGGGCAATCGGAAAACGGTTGTCAAGCAATCGTATTGGTCGCAAAGCGACTGTGGAAATACATGTTAAACGATTGTGGGGCAATCGGGAAACGGTTGTCAAGCAATCGTATTGGTCGCTTTCTACTTTCCAACTGACCAACTTTCCACTTTCCATTTTCCAACTTGACCCAACCTACCCTTGCGTTATATAATCAAGGTGTGGGAATTAAACCATTATAGCATCCCGAAAGGAAGGTTTTTATTGGATTTTGTAAAAATTTTCGGGCGTCTTCGAAGTGAAAGAAGCGCTTTTATCGAACACCAAAACTGCATATCCGAGCTGCTGGAACATGAGGCAGTTAAAACCATGGACATGTTCAGGCACCACAAGGAGACTTCCTGCCTTGACCACTGCCAAAGGGTATCTTACTACAGCTACAAGGTCTGCAGGTTTTTTGGACTTGACTATGTCTCTGCTGCTCGAGGCGGCCTTTTACATGATCTGTTCTTATATGACTGGCGAACCACAAAACGAGATGAAGGACTTCACGCCTTTGTACATGCGGATATTGCGCTGACAAATGCCCTTGAGCATTTTCACCTCAACGATAGGGAAAAGGACATAATTCAAAAGCATATGTGGCCTGTAACCCTTGAAAGACCAAAATTCATGGAGTCATTTGTCGTAAGCATTATGGATAAATACTGTGCTTTTGTCGAATTGTTTTAAAAAATTTTATTGACATAAGAAAATACTGATGTTATTATTTAGACAATTGAATAACGAACTTCGGGGCAGGGTGAAATTCCCGACCGGCGGTTAAAGTCCGCGAGCCTAACGGCTGATCCGGTGTAATTCCGGTACCGACAGTACAGTCTGGATGAGAGAAGATAAAACAAGTGTATCCATATGCGTATTTGCATGGGATACGTTTAAGTGGATTTATAAGCCTCGAAGTAGCTACTTCGAGGCTTTTGTTATTTGCCGACTAACCGACTTTCCACCGAAAGGATGTGATATCTTGGACAAAAAATATATGCATCGAGCTCTGGAGCTGGCATCAAAAGGCATCGGCAGGACAAACCCCAACCCACTTGTAGGCGCTGTCATCGTTAAGGATGATAAGGTAATAGCCGAAGGATACCACGAATTTTTCGGCGGACCCCATGCAGAGATAAATGCCCTTAGAAACGCAACAGAATCTGTAAAAGGGGCAACGATGTACGTCACTCTCGAGCCCTGCTCTCACTATGGCAAGACTCCACCCTGCGTGGACGCCATAATAGAAAGTGGAATCAAGGAAGTGGTGGTGGCCATGACTGACCCCAATCCCTTGGTGGCAGGACGTGGAATCAGAAATCTTGAAAACAATGAAATCGCGGTTTGGACCGGACTTCTAGAGGATGAGGCCAAAGAGCTTAATGAAGTATTCATAAAATATATTACGACAAAGACTCCTTACGTCGTAATGAAGACCGCGATGACCCTAGACGGAAAAATCGCCTGCAAAACCGGAGAGTCCAAATGGATATCAAACGAAAAGTCCAGAGAATACGTCCACATCCTAAGAAGCCGACTTACTGGAATCATGGTGGGAATCGGCACGGTCTTGAAAGACGATCCTTCCCTCACCTGCCGAATTGGAGAAGGCTTGAGGCAGCCTAGACGCATAATTGTAGATTCCACCCTTAAGATACCCCTTGAGTCAAAGGTACTTAGGGATGACCATGCAGGAGAGACGATAATCGCAACAGCGGAAGGAGCGGACGTCCTAAAGGCCGAGAAGATAAAATATTCAGGGGCCAAGGTTATTTATCTACCCTCCAAAGACGGGCGCGTGGATTTGAATAAGTTAATGGAATCCTTGGGAGAAGAAGAAATAGACTCAATTTTGCTAGAAGGCGGCGGAGAACTAAATTATAGCGCGCTGAAAGCTGGAATAGTAGACAAGGTAGTAACATTTATAGCACCGAAGATACTCGGAGGCAAGGACGCACCCACACCAGTTGAAGGTGAAGGGTCCTGCAGCATGAGGGAAAGAATTGAACTGGGAAAAATCAAAGTCAGTACATTTGGCGATGACGTGATGATTGAAGGAGAGGTGAAAAGATGTTTACAGGATTGATTGAAGAGACGGGAGAAATACTTGAAATAAAAAGAGGAGCCCTGTCCGCTAGAATGAAGATCGCAGCCCACAAAGTCCTTGAAGATGTAAAAGTTGGGGACAGCATATGCGTTAACGGCATCTGCCTGACGGTAACAGAATTTGACGCTTCAAGCTTTTCAGTGGATGTCATGCCTGAGACCATAAGGGCAAGCAGCCTAAAGGAAGCAGGAAGCAATACCAAGGTAAACCTTGAGAGGGCGATGGCTATGAATGGACGTTTTGGAGGCCATATCGTTGCAGGCCACATAGACGGAACCGGCAAGGTCATTTCTAAAAATCGGGAAGAAAATGCCGTGAGGATAAAAATAAGGGCCGATAGGCCGCTTCTGAAATATATCATCAACAAAGGCAGCATCGCTCTTGACGGCGTCAGCCTGACAGTAGCCTCCCTTGGTGCAGATTGGTTTGAGGTATCCATAATACCTTTAACTGCCGAGGATACGAACCTGCTTGACAAAAGGGTCGGAGATCCCATCAACATCGAATGCGACCAGGTTGGAAAATACATCGAACGACTTATGGAATTTAAAGATGACAGCGTGATGGATCTTGACTACCTTTCAAAAAACGGATTTTAAGACTGATAACATATAATATTGGAGGAATAAAGATGAAGTTCAATACAATTGAAGAGGCTTTGGAGGATATCAAAGCCGGCAAGATGATAGTAGTAGTAGACGACGAAGACAGAGAAAACGAAGGCGACCTTTTGATGGCCGCCGAAATGGCAACGACAGAAGCCATAAATTTCATGGCAACTCACGGTCGGGGGCTTATATGCACGCCTATGGAAAAAAGCCGCTTGAGGGAACTTGGAATAAACCAGATGATTCAAAACAACTCCGACCCCAAGGAGACTGCCTTTACGGAAACGATAGATGCAGTAGGAACCACAACGGGAATATCTGCCGGAGAAAGGTCTCTTACCATACAAAAGCTGCTGCAAAATGACACTAAGCCCACTGACTTTACCAAGCCCGGTCATATATTTCCCTTAGCTGCTCAGGACGGCGGTGTTCTTGTAAGAACCGGACACACCGAGGCTGCTATCGACATACCAAGGCTTGCAGGGCTTTATCCCGCAGGCGTGATTTGTGAAATCATGAATGACGACGGCTCGATGGCCAGAGTGCCTGACCTGGAAAGCTATGTTAAAAAGCACGACCTTAAGATCATTACCATAGCGGACCTGGTAGCCTATATAAAAGTAAATGACAATCTGGTGGAAAGGGTGACTGAAGCAAAAATGCCTACCCGCCACGGAGAATTCAAAGTTATTGGATATCGCCACAAAATAACCGGTGAAGAGCATATAGCCTTGATCAAGGGGGATGTCACTAGCGTAGAACCTGTTTTGGCAAGAGTCCACTCCGAATGCCTTACAGGGGAAGTTCTGGGATCCTTAAGATGCGACTGCAAGGATCAATTCGATTCTGCTGCAAGGATGATAGAAGAAGAAGGCACAGGGGTCATCGTCTACCTTAGACAGGAAGGCAGGGGAATCGGTCTAATAAACAAGCTGAAAGCCTACGCCCTTCAAGATACAGGCCTTGACACAGTGGAGGCAAATGTTGCTTTGGGATTTGCACCGGATTTAAGGGATTACCATACAGGAGCTCAAATCTTAAAAGACCTTGGCATAAAGAACATCAAGCTGCTGACCAACAACCCTGAAAAGGTTGCAAATGTTAGCGTTTATGGAATAAACGTAGTGGAACGAGTACCTATCGTAATCACATGCAACAGCGATAATGAAGGTTACCTGAAAGTAAAAGAAGAAAAAATGGGACACATTTTTTAAATATAAGGAGGATACAATCAATGAAAACTTTTGAAGGAAAATTAATATCACAGGGGCAAAAATACGCAATCGTAGTAGGTAGATTTAACGAGTTCATCGGCGGAAAGCTCTTATCCGGAGCAATCGACGGCCTTGTAAGACACGGCGTGGAGGAAAATGATATCGAAGTGGCCTGGGTTCCGGGAGCTTACGAAATTCCCCTTGTTGCAAAAAAAATGGCGAAGTCAAATAAATATGACGGCGTCATAACCCTTGGGGCTGTCATCAGGGGATCTACTCCTCATTTCGACTATGTGGCAAATGAAGTATCAAAAGGAGTAGCCAGCGTATCTCTGGATAGCGATATTCCAGTAGTATTCGGCGTACTGACTACGGATACAATCGAACAGGCTATTGAAAGAGCCGGAACCAAAGCAGGAAACAAAGGATACGAAGCTGCCGTTACTGCTATTGAAATGGCAAATCTTCTGGCTCAGCTTTAAACCGTATGCTATCTGATGTTAAGACCATAATCTTTGATTTTGACGGCACCCTCCACGAGAGCATACGCATCTATGCCCCGGCATTTAGAAAGGCATATGCGTATTTGGTTAACGAAGGCTATGTGGAGGATAGACATTGGGCGGATGAAGAAATTTCCGCCTGGCTAGGCTACAGTCCTTTGGACATGTGGAAAAACTTTTTGCCGGAGCTTGAAAAATCAGTTCGCGAAAAGGCCAGCTTGATAATCAGGGATGAAATGAGCTCTCTTTTACAGAATAAAAGGGGCCGTCTTTACGACGGAGCCATCGAGGTTTTGGAACATCTTAAATCAAGGGGATACCTGCTGGTTTTTTTAAGCAACTGCAGAGAGAGCTACAAGGACGCGGTGAGGGACATTTACGGATTAGACAAGTATTTTGTCGAATTCATAACCACCGAAGCGCATGGGTTTAAGCCAAAGCACCAAATCGTAAGAGAAATAAAGGACAGATTGGACCAGGAAATTCTTATAATCGGCGATAGGCTGCAGGATATCGAGGCGGGATTCTTAAACGACATCGAAACCATAGCCTGCAGGTACGGCTACGGAAAGGAAGAAGAATTTATTCTTGCCAATCATATAATAGACGACATAAGTGAACTTTTAAAGGCTGCGGACATTTGACCGCAGCCTTTTTTATGCCTCCAGCCTTCATAGGCCTGCTCACCTTACTTTATAAACATCTAGAATCTTTACTTTTGTAAAATTTATGTCATCACCATATTCGACGGTTTGTCGATTATTTGAATTCCCAGATCTTTTCTTCAAATACTTCATCCATGGTAGATTCATTTCAATTACTTTCATTTTTGTATCTCAGGCAACAGATTTTTCTTTTGATAAGTATTATCATTAAATCATATTATGGCTTCAGAAATTTGAAGCAAAACTAACTTAACGGAGGAATAAAAATGATTAATAAAGATATGACTATTGGAGAAGTATTAAAGGTTGACAGGAATTTGGCTGCAACGCTGATGGAATTTGGAATGGGCTGCGTAGGATGCCCTTCAGCACAGGCGGAAACTCTGGCTGAGGCAGCAAGCGTCCATGGGATAAATGGGGAAACCTTGGTCAATGCGCTAAACGAAGCAGAGGGTAAATAATATGAGCTTATTTTTAGGCAAGATACACTATTGGCTTTACAACAAGATAAACTGGTTTGAATCCCTAGAGCTCGATATCCTGGCATATGCCACCAAGAAGGGAATGCCTGCAGAAGGCTGGTCTGAAGAAATCTACACAGCTTATGGCTATCCCACAGGCAACAGGCCTCTTGAGGAAATAATCGATACCGGCAATATCCACGGATGGCTTCAATACAAGATACAAAGGGCAGAAGGGCGACATGCGGCATTTATCACAAAAATATTGGACTCCGACCCCTCTTCCATGGCTGAATTGAAGGATGTATTTGCAAAACAAGGCCATAGCGCAGCTTCAAGCCTCCACATCAAGACCGATTCACCTGAAGGCGCATTCAATGCCCTTAACGATTTCCTCCTTGAGGGGATGCCTTGCGACAGGGTAAATGAAGTGCTGGCATCTGACGATAACGAGCTGACTTGGGAAAGCACTCTGTGCCTACATGAATCACACTGGGAAAATGTCGGAGGAGATGTTGCCAACTTCTACAAATTAAGGGATGAATGGATCATGGCATTTGTAGAGACTTTAAGTGACGACCTGACGTTTAAAAGGTTATCGGGCAATACACAATCTATCCGAAGGGAGGCTGCATGACATGGATAGCATACAGTTAATGGTGGACGAGCATGTATATATCAAAAGGATGCTCTCAGTTCTCAGAAAGTACAGCTACCGACTTTTAAAAGGAGAAGAAGTTGATTTTGAGGATTTCTACAAGATGATCGACTTTGTCAGAAATTATGCTGACAAGCACCACCACGGAAAAGAAGAGGATCTGCTCTTTAACAGGATGGTGGAAAATCAAGGCCCGGCTGCTGAAAAGCTCGTAAAAAATGGGATGCTGGTGGAGCACGATCTGGGAAGGCTTCATATGCAGGGACTGGAAGAAGCCATTGAAAGAGTAAAGGCAGGAGATGATGAGTCTAAGCTGGATGTTATCGCAAATGCCATATCCTATACCCATCTGCTGCACAGACATATCGACAAGGAAGATGCAGTGGTGTACAAGTTTGCACAAAATGGCTTGTCGAAAGAGATAATAGATGAAATAAACGCCCAGTGCGAGACTTTTGAAAACGAGGCCTCTGCACAAGGCGTTCAGGAAAGATATATCAAGCTGCTTGAAGAGCTTGAACAAAAATAAACTAGTTATAAGGTGTTGACAGAGTGTCAACGCCTTATAAGCGTCAAATGTGCAAGGTCGTTCCATGCACTCCGTGAGCCGCCTCATGCAAGGCCTCTCCCACCGTCGGGTGGGCGTGAATCGTGGTAATTATCTCGTTGATCGTGGCCTCTAGCCTTATGGCAAGTGCCCCTTCCACTATCAGATCCGTAGCCCTGGGTCCTGCAATATGCAGTCCGAGCACTTCCTCCGTCACAGCGTCGCACACAAATTTCACGATTCCCCCGGTTTCGTTCATGATCATTGACTTTCCATTGGCATATAGGGGAAATGTTCCCGTCTTTACATCGTAGCCCGAATCCTTTGCCTGCTTTTCAGTCATCCCTACCGAAGCCAGCTCAGGCTTTGTATATACACAGTAAGGTATTGTCCTGAAATCCACCTTGGGATTTTTGCCCATTATCGCTTCGGCTGCCACTATCCCTTGGGCACTTGCCACATGAGCCAGCATGGCGCCCCCTGTGCAGTCGCCTATAGCGTATATATCTTCTGAACTCGTCTTCATGTTCTTGTCTATGAGTACCTTTCCTTTATCCCTTTTTATCCCTAATGCCTCAAGTCCTAAATCGTCGGTTACCGGGCTCCTGCCCACAGATAGAAGAACTTTCTGTGCTTCTACTTCCAGGGCGCCGTCCATTCCCTCGGCTGTTATTTTCAACCCATGGGCAGCTCTTTCGATTTTTTTAACCTTTGTATCCGTATATATATCAACTCCATCCCTTATAAGCCCCTCTTTTAGGGGCTTGACTATATCAAAGTCCATGTTTGCAATTATCTCCGGCAGCATTTCGATAATAGTTACTTTGCATCCTAGAGCTTTATATATGCTCGCAAACTCGCTGCCGATCACGCCTCCCCCGATTATGCACATGCTCTTTGGGACCTCTTTAAGGGACAGGGCTTCATTGCTGGTTATCACTCCCTCCAGATCGTGACCGGGTATAGGCACCATGGCAGGAACCGACCCTGTAGCGATGATGGCCTTGTCATATTCTATTTCAAGAATCCTGCCCTCCTTATCCTTTACCTCTATAATGTTGCGTCCTACAAACTTTCCTTGCCCATCAACGACAACGATTCGGTTAGACTTCATAAGTCCTTTTATCCCCGATACCAGCTTGCTTACCGTCTTGTCCTTCCTCTTTTGGAGACTGTCCCAGTCAGCCTTGAAGGCTTCTGCCACTATCCCCAATTCCTTCCCATCATGCTTTAAAGTCTCGAGAAGTTCAGCAGTATGCAACAGAACTTTCGTTGGGATGCACCCCACGTTAAGGCAGGTTCCCCCCAGCTTTTCCTTTTCTATCAAAGTGACTTCAGCCCCAAGCTGAGCCGCTCTTATCGCGGACACGTAACCTCCCGGTCCGCCTCCTATGATCACTATTTTCATCACAATCCACCCTCCATCAAAGTAGCAATCCCGGTTTCTCAATCACCTCTTTTAGCCTAGCCATAAATGCCGAAGCAACTGCACCGTCTACGGCTCTATGATCTGCGGTAAGGCTTAGGTTCATTAGAGGTTTTATCCTTACTTCCTTATTGACTGCTACAGGTGTATCTATGATGGCATTGATGCCCAGTATCGCCACTTCAGGTTGGTTGATTATCGGAGTGAAGGATTCCATGCCATACATCCCCACATTCGTGATGGTAAATGTGCCCCCTTTTATCTCATCCTGATCAAGTTGATTTGTCTTTGCCCGAGATGCAAGATCCTTGATTTCCTTTGATATTGTCTTTAAATCCTTCACGTTCGAATATTTAACTACAGGCACTATAAGGCCATCCGGCAATGCCACGGCCACCCCCATGTTTACATAGTTTCTAGTTATTATTTCATCACCTTCTATGGAAGCATTCAGGAGCGGATACTCTAAAAGCACCTTAGAAAGTATCTTGACTAGAAGGTCTGTGTAGGTTACCTTTTCTCCCGTTTCTTTGAACTGATTGCGTATCTCGTTAAGATTGGTGGCATCCACCCTTAAATTGTAATTTACCACAGGAGAAATCTGTTGGCTTTGAAGCATCCTCTTTGCAATTACCCTTCTCATGGGGCTCATCTGCTTTCTAAAATCCTGAGGCGCAGCGAACTTTTCCAGCTCCTGAGCACCTTTTATCCTTATGACGTCTTCCTTCATTATTCTTTCATCTTTTTGAATCCCGGAAAGGTCCACCTCTAATTTATCCGCTATGACAGCCGCCGCAGGAGAAACCTTATTCTCTTTTGCTTCTTGCTTCGAATACCCTTCCACATCTTTTTCAGTTACGGAACCCTGTGGCCCGGTTCCTGTAATCATGTTGATATCTATACCCATTTCTGCTGCAAGCTTTTTCGCCCTTGGAGACGCTTTTACCCTGCCTTCTGATTTTTGAGGTTTTTCTTTTTCCTCAATATTTTTAACGGGAGCATCAACCTGCTTTTCTTTGGCTATTTGCGGAGCGTCTCCTAAAAGGCTTGATATATCCTCATCAGCAGTACCTATTATCGCAACAGGCTTTAAAACATCTACAGTCCCCTCTTCAACGAGTATCTTTCTTAAAACCCCTGAGACCGTGGACTCGAATTCGTTGGTGAGCTTATCGGTTTCCACGTCAAATATAGCCTCCCCCTGAGCGATTTCATCTCCCTCCTTTTTTCTCCAGTTTGCTATTGTTCCTTCTGTCATAGTAAGACCTAATTTTGGCATCAATATATAATCGGCCATTTGATTTCCTCCCCTTGATTATTTGTCGCACACATTGAAAAAACCGTTTTTTTGTGCCGCTTCCAAAGCTTTTTTAACCTGCACCCTGAAGGGTCCTTTTCTGGTCACCCTGAAGAAATAATCTTCTCCCGGCCCAAACTCTATCTCCCTCTCCCCATCCAAGGCAATCGTCCCCCTGCATCTTGTAGTGTATCTGTACTCCTCACCAAAGGGCAGTACCTGTGGCTGGTCTATGGGTATGGGCACGACGATTCCTGCTGACATCGGTGCCAGTATGCAGCTGTAATCTGTGTTGACGTTTACCATAGCGCCGAAATCATCTTCACAGCTTACTATCATTTTATTTCCAATCACCGAAGAAAAGCCTATGGATGCAGGGTGAGCCCTAGTTACGAAAATCTTTTCTATGGTTTCCACCTGCCAGATGGCTTTTGCCCCTACGAAAACATCCTTTGATATCACCGCATCGATTAGGGCTATATCTATAAGCTTTTCCCGATGGTAAATTTCTATCCGTTTGTCCTTTTGAGTGAATTCCCTTTTGTCAAATTCCCCGGATGCCACCACTGCCGCCGCTATCCCCGCCAGTGTCCCTTCTATCATTTCAGGATAGACGTTGTTGGTGCCGGTTGATATGGCAATCAGGGGAGTCTTTACTATTGACTTGGCGGCTGCCCTATTGGTTCCGTCTCCCCCCAAGGTAATTATGCAGCCTACCTTTTTGGCTTCCATTATCCTGGCGGAATTTATGGTGTCTTCTATGCCTTCGTTTTCGTATATCTCTATGATTTCGATTGAACACTTTAGCTCACCGGTGGTTTTTAGCTTGTCAGCCACCCTGTAACCCATGTTGTATGGATCCGGCATCATGTATACTTTCTCAACTCCACATTGTTGTGCGCCGAGTATCACTCTTTCTACAATGTTTATTTTTTCGTTGTTGTCAATCACAGTGGCGTGTGACACAAGCCTTCGGATGTCTCTTCCTGAAGCCGGATTCGCTATTATCCCTATAGAAGTCATGACAAACCTCCTCCTGATGAAATCAAAAACCGACTGATTCAAATAAGTTTTGGAAACCGCCAAGGCGGCTCCCAAAACCCTAATTGATGCGTATCTAAAATAGCGACTTGACTGCGTCTACTATTTCCTTTTCGCCCGGAATAACGTAATCTTCGAGAACCGGACTAAAGGGTATCGGACAATTTAAAGCTCCTACCCTCTTGATCGGGGCGTCACATTCAAAGAAGCATTCTTCTGCTATCATAGCAGCAAGCTCTCCGGTAAAAGCTCCTCTCTTAGCTTCTTCGGATACCAACACGACCTTATGGGTCTTTTCTATAGAATTGAAAATAGTTTCTTTGTCTAATGGATATAGACTTCTTAGATCTATGACCTCCACGTCGATATCTTCTTTTGCCAAGGTCTCTGCAGCCTTAAGGGAATCGTATACCTGTTTCCCGTAAGTTATTATCGTTACGTCGCTTCCTTCCTTCTTGATATTGGCCTTGCCAAATGGTATTGCCTTTACGTCGTCTTCCACCTCGCCGGTCAAGCCGTATAAAACCTTGTGCTCTATAAACATTACCGGATTGTCATCATCTATCGCCGTCATCATAAGGCCGATAGCATCCTGAGGACTGGAGGGATATACCACCTTAAGCCCCGGCACGTGTGCCAGCCAGGCTTCAAGAGACTGGGAGTGCTGCGCTGCTGCCCTTACACCTGCTCCTGCCGGAAGACGGACCACCATGGGAAGAGTTATTTTCCCGCCGAACATGTATCTCATCTTAGCCGCCTGATTGACAAGCTGATCCATTCCCACAGTAGCAAAGTCGATGAACATAAGCTCCGCTATGGGCCTTAGTCCTGCCGCTGCAGAACCTACCGCTGCTCCTATTATGGCACCTTCCGATATTGGAGTATCTCTAACTCTTTTTTCACCAAATTCGTCGTACATTCCAGCTGTAACTCCGAAACATCCTCCAAAGGGTCCAACATCCTCACCAAATATAAACACGTCGGGATTTTCCAGCATCTTTATTCGCATGCCTTCCTTAATCCCCTGGGCATATGTCATTTTTCTCATATCTATCTTGCCTCCTCTACGATATCGGTATAAATATCTTCAACAGCGGAACTAACATCAGGATCTTTGCTCTCCAGGGCAAAGCTGGTAGCATCCTCAACCTGGCTTTGAATCTCGTCATTTAGTGCCTTGATTTCCTCGTCACTTAATACCTTGTTGTCGATTATATATTTTTCCATCCTGGGTATCGGGTCTTTCTTCTTCCACTGATCCACTTCTTCAGTACTTCTGTATGTGGTAGGATCTCCTTCAAAGTGTCCCCTGTGCCTGTAGGTCTTGCACTCTATCAGTGTAGGCCCCTGTCCCTTTCTAGCTCTCGAAACCGCCTCGCTGACAGCCTCGTATACCGCGAACACGTCATTTCCGTCAACAGTTACCCCTGGGATATTGTAGGATACGGCCCTCATCGATATGTCGGTTATGTTCTGGTGCTTTTCCTGGCTTAAAGATATTCCATAGCCGTTGTTTTCGCAGACAAAAACTACAGGAAGCTTCCATATGCTTGCAAGGTTTAATCCTTCATGGAATGTGCTCTGATTTGTAGACCCGTCGCCGAAAAAGCATACGCAAACCTGCTCGTTTCCTCTATACTGGGCTGCAAGGCCTGCTCCAACTGCGATGTTGTGACCGGCTCCTACGATGCCATTTGCACCTAAAATTCCTTTTGTCGCATCTGCAATGTGCATTGAACCGCCCTTGCCCTTGCAGTATCCGGTTTCTTTTCCAAAGAGCTCAGCCATCATGTACTTAAGGTCTCCCCCTTTGGCTATGATATGGCCGTGTCCCCTGTGAGTGCTGGTTATGTAGTCGTCATCATTAAGGTTTGCGCATGCCCCTGTAGCAACCGCTTCCTCACCTATGTACAGGTGAACAAAGCCAGGTATCTTCCCTTCTGCAAATAGGTTCATGGCTCTTGTCTCAAACTTTCTGATCTTAAGCATCTTTTGATACATTTCAACTACCAAGTCGTTTGAAATTTTCAATGTACTTCCTCCCATCAATCATTTATTTTTACCTGGACGCTTGCAACTGCCACTTCAATGGTGTCATCCTTGTCTCCAAAATTGAGAAACATAAAACCAGGACTTTTCAAGCCTCCTTTTACAGCACTAACTTGGGCCTTTCCAACAGGAAAGCATTCTTCGATCCTCTTGACATCCAGCTCTTCCGGTCGGTCTACCCCCACAATAGCTTCGATATAAACGTTTTCATTTAGGTCGTCCGCTTCAATGCCGCAGATTTCATTAAGCCCCACGAGACAGCTTCTGGATATAGCATCCTTTACTGCTCGGCTTGCAGCGACATTTACATCCTGTCCGTGAAAATCGATTCCCATGCCGAATTCAATCACAAATCTTTTCATATTCAAGTATAATCACCTCCGACCAAAATAGTTCTTCTACGCTGTGAATTGACCTTACAGTTTTATAATAGATGCAATTTATGTGCCAATGATCTCCAACAAGCTATAAGCAACCTCAATCATAGGCACAATGCCTTTAAACTCCAAGGAATAAAAGAATGAGAGTCTGGAATCCATCTTAGGCTGCCCACAGCAACCTCATCCGAGAGTCTCATTTTTTCTCAAATTGAGTCTCAAAATGAGAAAAGCAGTCTCGAGTTGAGACTGCTTTCATTTCAAATATTTAATTCATTACTTAAAATTTCAGATCCAAAGGTAATTAAGAGCCAGGTATACGAAGTACATCCCCAAAAGCACGATTCCTTCAGGCTTTGTAATGCTGTCTCCCCTTTTTTTTGTAAAAAACCTGAATACGAGAAGTATAATAACCATAGCCGGTATCTGCAGCTTGAAATAGTTTGATGGAACTACAAGCCCTCCAGGAGTGACCGCAGCAGCGCTTCCCACCACGAACAATACATTAAGTATGTCCGCTCCTACTATGTTTCCAACCGCAAGCTCTCCGTGACCCTTTCTTACCGCATTAACAGCCGTTATGAGCTCAGGAAGGCTAGTGCCAAAGGCTATCAGCGTAGCCGCTATGACGCTTTGTGGAATCCCCACCCTTACAGCCGTAATCTCAACAGATGATATCAAAACTTTGGATGATAAGATTACCATAGCTATTGCTGCAAATATCTTCCCTATCAAAAGCAGGACAGAGCCATCTGCCTCTTTCGTAATTTCTATCCCATCCTCATCGCCTGGTCCAAGGGCATCAGTTATTTTCGACCACTTAATTGAATAATATATGTATAATCCCAAGAGCACCAGAAACAGGATTCCTACCATCCGGCTTATGTTTCCTCCCTCTCCAGGGGATAGGAAGGGCAGGCAGACGACTGCGAGCAAGATTCCCGCTCCCAGCTGAATCTTTCCCTGCCTTTCCACGACCAGCTTTTCTATAGGCAGATGTCCCAGCAACGAAGCCAAGCCAATTATAAGGCCTGTGTCAGCTATGATCGAACCTATGGCATTTCCCAATGCCAGATCGGCATTCCCCTGCATGGCAGCCAACACCGATACGCTAGCCTCAGGAAGGGTGGTGCCCAAAGAGATTATCGTGGCTCCGATTATCATCTTAGGCACTCCCCACTTAAAGGAAAGGATCACCGCCTCGTCCACTAAAACATCTGCCCCCTTGCTGAGCACCCCAAGGGACACCACTATTATCGCTGCCAACAAGAGCGTGGGTAATGATATTAAATATCCATGTATCAGTTCTTCCATTTCATCCTCCGAGCATGCATTTATTTAATTCTGAATATAAAAAAAGACCCCACAACCAACACCCCTCAATCTAAAGCGGTGATGGCTGCAGAGTCTTGCATGACCTAAGTCATTATAGCCGGGAAACCTGGGTTTCCGTATTGACGACTGTAATCCCACATATGTGGTTAGCTACTCCCTCTAACAATTTAATTGTAAATAAAAATCTCGTCCCTGTCAATACCGCAGCGGCAGTTAAATCCTTTACGCTAATCATAATTAATTTGATTATTATAATATTTAGTGCTATAATAATGAACATTATTCGAGAGACGTTATTGTAAATCAAGGAGGAATTATAACATGATCGACGAAAAAGTAGCACAGCTGATAGGTGATCTGGAGGAAGAGGATGTCCTGGAAATAATCGAGGATTTTGTCGCAAGCTCTCCTTCCGAAGAAGATTCCAAAAAAGTTCTTGCAGCCTGTCAAAAGGGCATGGCCATAGTAGGCGACAGATTTGAAAAAGGTGAATATTTCGTAGGTGACTTGATCTTTGCAGGAGAGCTTTTGACAGAATCCATCGACCTTCTTAAGCCCGTTCTTGGAAGCAGCCAATCTGAAAGAGTTGGAAAGATCGTCCTGGCGACTGTTAGGGGAGACCTTCACGACATCGGAAAGAATATATTCAAGACCATGGCTGAAGCCGCAGGTTTCCAGGTCATAGATTTAGGCATCGATCAGTCTGAGGAAATGATCGTAGAAAAAATCCGAGATGAAAACCCTGATATCTTAGGCATGAGCGGAATTCTTACCCTTTCTTTAAAATCCATGAAAGACACCGTTGAAGCCTTAAAGAGCGCAGAGCTTAGAGATTCAGTAAAAATAATCATCGGAGGCAACCCGGTAACCAAGGAAGCCAGCGACGACATAGGCGCAGATGCCTTTACGACAAATGCCGCCGCGGGAGTGAAGATGTGCCTAGATTTTTTACGCTGAAATAAAACCAAGCTCCAGTCAACATAAAGGAAAATATATCTGCAAAAGGGGCTGCGCGAAGTATTCCGTCCAGTCCCCAAAACCTCGGAAATATCAAAAGAGCAGGAATCAACAGTATTACCTGCCTGGTAAGTGTCAGGAACATAGCCGTCTTGGATTGCCCGATTGCTTGAAAATAACTTGCCGCAATGATTTGAAACCCGATCACCGGCATGAAGAAAAACCATATCCTAAGGGCTTTTGTTCCAAATTCCAGCAGCACCGGATCTCTATTGAACATTGCTATGAGCGCTTCAGGGAACGCTCTGGTCAATGAGTAGCTTATGACCACTATCACCGTGGCGATTGCCACCCCCTGTTTTGCGGCGGATTTTACCCTATCCTTTTTCGCCGCTCCGAAGTTGAAGCTTATGATTGGCTGAAGACCCTGTCTGAGACCTATCACGGGAAGAAGCAACAGCATCTGGAGGCTGTTGATTATCCCCATTGCCGAGACTGCTATATCTCCCCCATATAAAAAGAGGTTCTTATTCAAAATGGCATTCAAAAGACTGTTTGCCATCTGAAGAGAAGCTCCGGGAATGCCCAAGGCAGTGACGCGCTTAACTATTTTAAGCTCCGGCATCAGGTTCTCTTTTTTAATCTTTACCTTGCTTTTACCACTGATAAAATATCTCATGACCCATACAAAGGATATGCCCTGGGCCATAACAGTTGCCAGTGCAGCTCCCCTCATGCCCATCTTCAGGCCAAATATGAACACAGCGTCCAATAGGATGTTCATCCCCGCTCCCATAAACATTGTTATCATCGCTGTTTTCGGCTCTCCGTCAGCCCTTATGAAATTGTTCATCCCCATGCTGCCCACTTGGAACACGGCTCCGAAGAATATCATCCTCATATACTCCACTGCGTATGGCATCACTGTAGCGCTGGCTCCAAACATAGATAAAAGGGGTCTTAACAACATTTGGCCAAATACCATAAATAAGACGCCGGATATCAAGAGCATGGAAAATGAATTGCCAAGAGCCTTTTCCGCTTCTCCTCTTTTCCCTTCACCCAGCTTGATGGAAAACAGCGTAGCCCCTCCTAATCCGAATAATATGCCCATGGACATCAATATGATCATAATAGGAAATGCGACGGTAATTCCCGCGAGGCCATCTGCTCCCAAATCTGGGCTATTGCCTATGAATATCCTGTCTACTACGTTATAAAGGGAATTTACCATCATTCCAACCATGGCAGGCATAGAATACTCTATTATGAGCTTGTGTATCTTTTCTTCTCCCAAGGGGTTATTTGTCATCAACGCCGCTTACCTCCATCTTTTTTCTCATGTCATGCCTTTCGATTTTTAGAACCATCTCTTCCAGTCCTTTTAGCATAAACTCCACCTTCTCCGGCTCCATGCCCTCGGTGAGCATTTCGCTCCAGCCAAGTATCTTTTCCTTGACCTTTGACTCTATCCCTTTGGCCTTTTCGGTCAAAAATACGCGATTGTACCTTTTGTCGCCTTCATCCTTTAGCCTAATGACATATCCCTTTTGTTCCAGGGACTTTATAGCCCTTGCTGTTGCCGACTTGTCTATATACAGATAGGTTGAAAGCTCTTCTTGGCTTGCGCCGCTGTGATGGTACAGATACATCAAAAAAGAATACTCCGCTGATGTTATTTCGAATTCCTTTAAAGCAAAGTTTATATATATTTGAGCCTGTCTGTGCAATATTGACAGATACCTTCCAATCAAACGTTTCATGGAAACCTCCTATGGTTGACTTGTCAACTATTGTACATCCCTTTTATAAAGCTGTCAAATTTCTTATTGTTTGATTTTTCCACTTTTATAGAGTAAAATATTATTACACCCCCAAACATATCCGTTCCATATCGGAAGGACGTGAGTTTTTGACAGCCACTTTGCCACTGCTAATTATTAATTGTCTTTACTTTTCGTTTATATTTGTATTTTTAATCGAAAAACAGATCAGTCCTATCAAGGTTCGGTCATCAGCCGTATTGTACGATCTGTTTGTTTTCTATGCTATTTTTATTTTTCTATTATCCTGGTTTCCTGAATATTATTCCTATCCGGTGTTTTTTTTATCATCCATACTTATTGTTAAAAAAGAATACGAAGTGTCTGTATTCACCTCATCGCTGGTGTCCTTTATAGCTGTTTTTGTTATCGGAATTTCTTTTTCTCTAACTGACCTTGTGTTTTCATTGATGTCAGACAGCGAATTGGTCAGTTTAATTCCGGAATTTGCCTTAATGGGGGCAAACGGATTTTTGACCTTTGCCTTTTCTTTATTTTTACTGGGATTCATGAATCGAATTTTTAGATCCATATATATAGACAGGCAACTGCCCTCAAGGCATGAGGCAGGCTTTAACATTATCATGACCGGAACGATACTAGCCTTTGGAGCCTTGGAAATATTTACCGAATTGTTTCCGGAGATACCCGATACTTACAGGGCCTTCAAGATTTTTTTCTCAGCCTTGCTGCTTATGCTCACCCTATCATTCGTCATAATGCTCAGAGACTTCATTTATGAAAAGAAAAGCCTGGAGATACTAAAAGCCCAGGTGGAACTTGACCCGATGACAGGGACGATGTCCAAGAATTCAGGTTTGAAATACATGAAAGCTTTGATGAAAAAGGCTATAGAAGAAAACAACTACATAACATTTGGATTTATAGACATGAACAACCTGAAATTCATAAACGACAGATACGGCCACCAGGAAGGTGACAGAAGCATCATCGAGACCGCTTCCATCATAAAAAACAACCTTAGAAGCAGCGATATAATCTGCCGGGTAGGCGGTGACGAATTTGTCATAGCCTTCAACGGATGCCGTCATGCCCAGGCACAAGACATCATGGAAAGAATCGACAACTCTCTCGAATCAATTTCTCATGCCCTGCCTTATGAGATATCCATAAGCACAGGGCTTTTTGAAAAAGAGCCCTACAGAAAGATGCTGCTGGAAGAAATCATCAGAATCGTAGATGAGGAAATGTATGTGAAAAAAGCTGAATACAAGAAAAAAAACAAAACCAAGACGAGATGACAGTCTTGGTTTTATGGTATAATCTTATATGGTGCGCCTGAGATGAATCGAACATCCGACACATGGTTTAGGAAACCATTGCTCTATCCCCTGAGCTACAGGCGCAAGGACAACTATTATATTAACATAAAAATATGCAGGTTTGCAAGTTGTAAAAGGAGGTTTTATTTTTGAAAAGATTTTTTATCATAATGCTATCGATAGCACTGCTGTCCTTCTCCTCATGTTCCTCCGAAAAAATCACGGAGATAAACGGAGTGAAGTTAAAAGGAGAAATCACCATTGACAAGGTGGAGTTTTTGAATATTCCCGAAAACAATTTTGTGCTTCCCGGTGAACTTATAGAAATAAAAGCCAAGATCACATATATCGATTCAGAAGGCACCACAGCATCAAACACCGTAGACACCATAGAAACAAAAGTCATCACAGGGGAAGACCTAATATCCATCCTGGACGGATCCATAGGAATCAGCGAGGAAGCTTTAAGCGGCCAAAACATCACTATCGACGCCGGGCTTACAGAGGAAGACTTTCAGACTTCTCTTAATCTCACCGTAAGGAAAAACCCTGCAGACTTTATAACTGCAGAGGGAGTCATTACAGACTTTAACGATATAGACAGCCTTGTGAACAAGGAAAGAGCTCTGCCCCGGGATTACGTCCCTATCGACCTGGTAAAGCTCACCGTTCCCACAGTGCTTGCAAACCCGGAAATCAATCAGCTGAGAAAAGCAGCTTCCGATGCCCTTGAAGATCTTTTCCAAGCCGCAAAAGAAGAAGAAGGCTTCAGCTTAAGCGCCAGATCCGGTTACCGGTCCTATGCCACGCAAAATTCACTCTACAGCTCCAATGTTGAAAGAAGAGGCTTGGAGCATGCACAAAAATATTCTGCCCAGCCCGGCCACAGCGAGCACCAGACCGGACTTGCCATAGACATAACCAGCACTTCTGTCAACAACCAGCTGACAGAGTCTTTTGGAGAAACTCCAGAAGGAATTTGGGTATCTGAAAACGCCCACTTATTTGGTTTCATCATAAGGTATCCCTACGGGAAAGACTCAATCACAGGCTATTTTTACGAACCATGGCACCTTAGATATGTAGGGAAAGATCTGGCAGGAAACATATTTGAAAGCGGCTTGACCATGGAGGAATGGTTCGAGTGATTTAAACAAGTATTTTGTTGCAATTATATAATTTCCTATGGTAAGATGTTTACACGATAAACCTAATTTGTATGTAATTTTTAAAATCTATAATCTTTAAAGGAGAGTTGCAATGAATAGCAAGGAATATGTTCAATCAGTTTACAACCAAGTAGAAAAAAGAAATCCAAATGAAACCGAATTCTTAGATGCAGTTAAAGAAGTGTTGACATCTTTAGAGCCTGTTTTTGATAACCATCCGGAGTACATAGAAGCAGGTCTTCTCGAAAGAGTCACAGAACCCGAAAGAGTCGTTTCATTCAGGGTTCCATGGGTGGACGACCAAGGCAAGGTTCAGGTAAATAGAGGCTTCAGGGTGCAGTTCAACTCAGCAATAGGTCCTTATAAGGGCGGGCTTAGATTCCACCCTTCAGTAAATCAAAGCATCATCAAATTCTTAGGGTTTGAGCAGACTTTTAAAAACTCCTTGACAGGCCTACCCATCGGCGGCGGAAAAGGAGGATCTGATTTTGATCCTAAAGGCAAATCAGACAATGAGGTAATGAGATTTTGCCAAGCATTTATGTCTGAGCTTCAAAAGTATATAGGTTCCGATCTTGACATCCCTGCCGGAGATATCGGCGTTGGCGCCAGAGAAATCGGATACATGTTCGGTTACTACAACAAAATCAAAAACGTACGGGAACAAGGCGTTCTTACGGGCAAAGGCCTTACGTACGGCGGAAGCCTTGGAAGAACTCAAGCCACAGGATACGGCCTGGTTTATTTCACAAACGAAATGCTTCAAGATGCAGGTAAAAGCTTCAGGCATCAAAGAGTCGTCGTCTCCGGTTCTGGCAATGTTGCCATTTACGCCATCGAAAAGGTCCAAGAGCTGGGAGGCACAGTAGTAGCATGCTCCGACTCTGACGGATACATAGTAGATGATAACGGAATCCAGTTGGACCTGATCAAGGAAATCAAGCTCGTGAGAAGAGGACGCATCAAGGAATACCTGGAAAAAGTCCCTACCGCCAAATACGTAGAAGGCTTTACAGGAATCTGGAGCGTAAAATGCGATATAGCCTTGCCATGTGCCACACAAGGAGAGCTAGACGTGGAAGCTGCAAAGGTCTTAGTGAAAAACGGAACTTATGCAGTTGCCGAAGGAGCAAACATGCCTTCTTCCCTAGAAGCCATCAAGGTTTTCATAGACAACGACATTCTCTTTGGACCGGGCAAAGCCGCCAATGCAGGTGGAGTCGCTTGCTCTGCTCTTGAAATGTCTCAAAACAGCATGAGATATTCATGGACTTTTGAAGAAGTTGACGAAAAATTAAAGCGGATCATGGCTGATATCTACACAAACTCGAAGGAAGCTGCTGTAGAATACGGATATGACAACAACTTGGTCGTGGGATCCAACATAGCCGGTTTCCTAAAAGTTGCCGAATCCATGATGGCACACGGAATAGTTTAATCGTAAAACTAAAGCTCAAACCGATATGGTTTGAGCTTCTTTCATTTGCAGAGCACCTTTTGTGAAATTATATCTGAATACAGCTCCATTTCTGAAACATCCGCAACGTGAATCACATCTTTAAGCCCCAGGGAATTTGGCGCTATCTCACCCAGCAAATTCTTTCTATCCAGCACATATCCGGGATTGTAGGACACCTCCGGATATCCGTCAAATATGGCAGCATAGAAAATATCCGATTCCACCATATCCTGGAAGAAGTGGCTTCCGTAAGAAAGCTCCGGCATGAATCCACCTATGTTATAGGCGAGCTCGCAAATCGCCTTTACATTACAGATTTCAGCAAAGTTTACCGTCACCCCCAGCGTAGGAGTCGTGGTTCCCCACCTTCCCGGTCCCATTATCATCATGGTATTGTCCTTGAGTTTGTTGTTTATGATCCCTACTGTTCGGGCAACTGCGTACTTGTCCTCCAGCGAAAGCTCCATGTATCCCTTCGGGTCCACCAAAATTATATAATCCAGGGGCAACCTTATGTTGCCTCCCATGAAATTTCCTTTAAATGTGAAGAGGCATTTATTTGTATCGCTTATCTCCGGCATTTGCACCGGCTCCCCCGGACCCTTTGTCTGCAGCGGACGGCACTGGACCAAGTTTATCTTGTAGCTTTCATCTTCTCTGAAGTTTGCCGTAAACTCTATGTCAACAGGATAATCATACATCGCCTCCAAGGTCGCAAGCATCTTTCTCATCCACAGAGGAAAATCCGTTTCCTTAAGAAGCTTCTCAAACCCCAGTATATAATGGCTCTTGCCCTTAAGGCCCAGCTCTTTCATCTTTCTGTTCGTCTTATGATCAGGCTTTGCAAATATATCCGATCGAGTCTTTAAATCAAGGTTTATCACTTCTTCCAACGGCTTTTCCAAAAGGGCGTTTTCTTTTAAATCAAGAACATCTACTTTCCTTTGGGAAAACTTCGCTTCATCTTCGTAGTCCAACAGGGGGGACTGTTCGGGTCTGTCAAGAGACACTATCCTGGGATAATCCCCCATGATCCTGTCTACGGCTCTCGTCCCCAGTCCAAATACCAGCCTGAGCATCCCTGCATGCCTGTCGATGCTTTGATCCCAAACATATAGATTGGAGGAATTGCCCACTCCCGCAAGATGAGGAAAGAAATAATCTCCGTGATAATCTCCGGAAACACGTTGAACCAGTATGGCCATTTGCTCGTCCTTATTGAATAATCCCCTTTTAAGCCTGTAGGCCAGTGCCTCTTCCTTCATGGTGCTTGCGTAGATTTTCTTGACAGCTTCCTCAAATGCCCTATACCGCTCTTCCGGGGTTCCTTGATTGGCGCAAAAGACGCTTTCGTACTTCCCCGCAAAGGCATTTCCGAAGTCGTCTTCCAAAAGAGAACTGGACCTGACTATTATCGGAGACTGTCCGAAATATTCCAGCATCTGCTGGAACTGCTCCTTGATTACCTCCGGAAACTTTCCCTCAAGCATCCTCTCCTTAAGTTCCCTGGCATACTTGAAATATCCGCTTTCCGTCTTTTGCTTTCTTCTCAGCTTCCACCAACCGTTTTGCACTATGTATGTATAGAAGATATCTGATCCTAGGTAGAATGAATCGTGCTGCTCAAGTATGTCTTCAAACTTTACCTCTTTATCTTCTTCAAGTATCTTTCTAGCCAGGAGCATCCCAACGGATTTCCCTCCGATAAAACCCGTGCCTATCTGCCTGAGCTGAATATTGAGAAGATCCTTTAATGTCAGATACTTATTGACCATGTCGTTTATCCGCCTGCTCCTGCCTACCATGATGTTTATTATCATGTCCTTTATCTTCTGTTGTTCGGACTCATCCATGAACAAGGCTTCTCTTGCAGAATCGAATAGGTTTATCCAGTTGTCTTTTCTTTCAGCCTGGATGCTCGTATATGAGAATATTTCGGCCAGCTCCGCACTTGCCGTCACGGGGGTGAACTCGGTTTTTGTAGATTTGTGGGGAATAAACATCGTAGAGGAATACCTCTCCCAAACCTTCAAGGGATGTACGTAGTATTGGTTTTTTATATGGTATAAATCGAACAAAACCTGTGTAGTCTCCCTGATTCGTGCTATCGTAGAGTAAGTGTGCTTATTTCTGAGTAAGGCAAAATAAGCCACTGTGTCAAGTTCAAACAAATACGGACAGGCAATCCTAAAAAAGTTTCCGATCATCAGATCCGAATGCCAGTAGGTCAAAAGCTCGCTTAAGCAGTCGAATACGTAAAAAACCTCTTTTCCCTCATCTGTTATGATATCGTACACATGCGTACTGAAAGATTCAAATCCCTGGTCAGGATCAAGCTCGTAATATCCTATGCCCTTAAGATCATCTATCAAGGGGTCGTGGGGGGCAAAGTGTATATAGACGATCTTTCTTCCATCTTTTCTTGCCCTTTTAACAAATGGAGCTACATATCCCTTGTAATCAACTACAGAATCTACCTGCCATACTACGTTATCTCCAAGCCTAAGCATGTCAATGGCGTTGTCGAAGCCGGTTATTCCCGTGCTGGCTCTATTATAAATCTTGCTCATTTTATCGACACCCCTTCTTGTGCGAATTTCCGTTGATAAGTTTCTGCTTTTTTGTGGATAATTCGAGAAAACGGCCTGGAATCCAGACCGTTATGTTTTATATCTTTTGTAAAGCTTGATCTAAATCGCCGATAAGATCCTCAGCGCTTTCGATGCCGATTGATACCCTTATCATATCCGGTCTGACGCCGGCTCTTAATTGATCTTCTTCAGAAAGCTGGGCGTGAGTAGTGCTTGCAGGGTGTATCACCAGGGATTTTGCATCTGCCACATTGGCCAGCATTGAGAATATATCCAAGGAATTGATGAATTTTTTGCCTTCCTCGGTACCTCCCTTCAGGCCAAATGTAAATATGGAGCCTACTCCTTTTGGAAAATACTTTTTGCAAAGCTGATGGTACTTGTTGTCCTCAAGCTCCGGGTAATTCACCCAGGACACCTTGGGATGGTCTTTTAAGAACTTCACGATTTTTCTGGTGTTCTCCACGTGTCTTTCCACCCTCAGCGAAAGGGTTTCAAGCCCTTGCAGCAGCAAAAATGAGTTAAAGGGGCTAATGGCCGCTCCAGTGTCTCTTAAAAGCTGGACTCTGCATTTTACGATATAAGCTGCAGAACCGAAGGCTTCAGTATAGCTTACTCCGTTATAGCTTGGATCCGGATCTGTAACTTCACCGAACTTGTCGTTTTGTGTCCAGTCAAAATTTCCCGAATCTACTATGACGCCCCCTATCGATGTACCGTGGCCTCCAATGAATTTTGTAGCCGAATGGACTACTATATCCGCTCCAAAGTCAATCGGCCTTATAAGGTAAGGGGTACCAAAGGTGTTGTCCACGATCAATGGAATCCCATAGCGGTGGGCGGTTTTAGCAACAGCCTCAATATCTATGAGGTTGATCCCGGGATTGCCTATGGTCTCTATGTACAAAGCCTTCGTATTCTCATCTATCCCATCAGCGAAGTTTTTTATATCGTCAGGATCTACGAATTTTACCCCAATGCCCATTTTAGGCAGGGTGTTGGCAAACAGATTGTAGGTTCCCCCGTAGAGAGTGCTTGCGGAAACTATATTATCTCCTGCTTTTGCAATGTTGAGTATCGCATATGTTATGGCAGCTGATCCCGAAGCTACAGCCAAAGCCGCTACTCCTCCTTCCAAAGCTGCAAGTCGTTTTTCAAATACATCCGTGGTAGGATTCATTATTCTGGTGTAGATGTTTCCTGCCGCTTTAAGGGCAAAAAGCTCCGCAGCATGATCCGCATCGTCAAAGACATATGATGTAGTCTGATAAATGGGCACCGCTCTAGACCCAGTCGCCGGGTCTGGTTCCTGTCCCCCATGTACTTGCAAAGTTTCAAATCCGTATTTGTTTTCCTGCATTTTCCATCACTCTCCCGATTTCATTATAATTTGTCCAGATCATAAGGGGTTTCTTGGTATACATAGTAGTTCAGCCAGTTGCAAAAAAGAAGGTTGGCATGTCCCCTCCACCGGACAATCGGCTTTTGAGAGGGATCATCCTTGGGATAGTAGTTTTTGGGGACTTCTATGTCAAGTCCCAGGCTTATATCCCTATCGTATTCGTTTTTCAGCGTGTCCCAATCGTACTCGGAATGACCCGTTACGAATACCTGCTTGTTGTCCCTGCTTCTGACCATGTACACTCCCGCTTCCTTTGATTCAGAAAGCAGCTCAAGCTCATCCACCTTTTCTATTTCTTCCCGTCGCACTTCAGTGTACCTGGAGTGGGGCGCGTAGTACTCGTCGTCAAATCCCCTGACCAACATCGTTGTATTGTTCTTCAGGTAGTGAGGAAATATTCCAAACATTTTTTTAGCAAGGGGATATTTTTTAACACCGTAATGGTAGTAAAGCCCTGCCTGGGCTCCCCAACAAATATGCAGAGTCGAGAACACATGGGTTTTGCTCCACTCCATGATACTCGTCAACTCCTGCCAGTAGTCTACCTCTTCGAACTCCAGCTTTTCAACGGGAGCTCCTGTTATTATCATACCGTCGTATTTTTTGTCTTTGACATCGTCAAAGGATTTATAGAAATTTTCCATGTGATCCTTGGAGATATTCTTGGAAACGTATGTGCTGGTATTCAACAGGTCTACTTCTACCTGGATGGGCGTATTCCCCAACAGACGCATTAGCTGAGTCTCTGTGACTATTTTGGTAGGCATAAGGTTTAATATGATTATCTTAAGCGGCCTTATATCCTGGTGGGCAGCTCTTTCCTCGCCCATAACGAAAATATTCTCACTCGCCAAGATATCAATCGCCGGTAAATTATCAGGTATTTTAATTGGCATGCACTTTCACTCCTCGTGTGTAAATAATAATCATATCGAAAAAATAAGATATATAATAGATATTATAACATTTAATCCATCATTTCGCCAAGATAATGCTGTGATCTACAAGAGCCATTTCCTTAATATGCCCCTTGACCGTTTTTCTTTCACCAAAAATATTTTCAAGATATACATCCTTTTCACCGGGGACGATTTTATCCACTGATTCCATTATCAGGCTTCTTTCTCCGTTGGCATCAAGGATATAAACATTCGATTCACACATTTTTCATTCCTCCCATAAGCTCTTTTACTATATCGATACAGTGATCTACGTAATGAGGCAGCGGCTCGCTGATTACCCCCGCTATGTACACGTCGCACTTATTTAGAGGCACGAATACCTTTTTTGCCTCGCTTCTGGAAATCGCTCCAGCCATTTTGTCCGTTAGCTCCCCTGTCATGGAATCCGGGACCATCAGAGCTATGCTGCCGATTATTATGTCTGCCTTTTTCGCATTTACCACAATCGCATTTTCTCCCGTTCCGCCTTCATTGGCTCCGGATTTAAGCATCGCAGTAGTCGCCAGCCCATTTGTTCCCAAAGCGACTATATGAACCTTTTGCTCAAATTCCTGCCTAAGCTTTTCAATAACCAAACGGCCTATCCCGCCGCCCTGTCCGTCAATAACTACAATCTTCATTTCACACCACCAGATCTATTTTTTCGATATAGAGGATCATAGCCTTGAATGCTTTCGCCAACAAGCAGCAAGCTGTCTTTTTATCCCGACCCCTCTATTATCGAATATTGTACCACAAAACCTTCTTATTTTGCCATACGCCGACTTCTTTTCTCTCTACTAGCCATCTCCTGAGTTTCAAACAGGAAATTCCGGGTAAATTTAAGCATAATGATACAACAAGGAGGCAACCAGCATATGAAACAAGCCAAGATTTACACCTGGGGCTACTGTCCCTATTGCCGGAAGGCACTATCCCTTTTGAAGAAAAAGGACATAAGCTTTGTAGAAATCGGCATAGACGGAGACAGGGAAACATTTGAAGAACTATCAAAACTCACAGGGCAGAGAACTGTCCCCTTTGTATTCATTGACGATGAATTCATCGGAGGATACAGCCAACTGGAGTCAAAGCTAAAATAATTTTTATTGTTTGCGCTTAACTTATCGGGGTATAATCAAATGAGTAAGGTCAAGACCTAATCAATACAACAGGAGGATTCAACAAATGAAAGATTTAAAGGGAACACAAACAGAAAAAAACTTATGGACCGCATTTGCCGGTGAGTCTCAAGCCAGAAACAAGTACGACTACTTTGCAAGCGTTGCAAAAAAAGAAGGCTATGAGCAGATCAAGTTCATTTTCGAAGAAACATCCAGGAATGAAAAAGAACATGCAAAGCTTTGGTTCAAATACCTTAACGGTATAGGCACTACCGAAGAAAACCTGCTTTCTGCTGCTGAGGGTGAAAACCACGAGTGGACTGAGATGTATGCAGAATTTGCGCAAACAGCTAGAGAGGAAGGCTTTCCTGATCTGGCAGCCAGATTTGAAGGCGTGGCAAAGGTCGAGAAGCTTCACGAGGAGAGATACACAAAACTATTGGAAAACGTAAAGAACAAGGCTGTCTTCGAAAAGCCTTCCGAGCAGGTTTGGGTCTGCAGAAACTGTGGACACGTCCATGCAGGAGCAAAAGCTCCCCAGATATGTCCTGTTTGCGACCACCCACAAGCTCACTTCGAGCTTAGGAGCACTAACTACTAAAATTAAAAGCGACCAATTTGGTCGCTTTTATTATTCTTCCTAGTTCATTTCTATTTCAACGATTCAATCATCCTGTCTGCTCCCCGTATACTGTACTTAGTCGTCCTTTAAATCGATTTCCATGTAATTGGCTTTCATCCTGGACAAAAGGCCTTTTAGTACTTCCTTTTCTTCATCCTCAAATCCTTTGAAGGCCTCCCGCCCCATCCGTCTCATTATTTTTTTTGCTTCTTCCACTGTTTTCATGCCGTTTTCAGTTAGAGACACCCTGGTGACCCTCTTGTCGTTTTCATCCTGAACTTTCGTTACTATATCGTTGTTTTCCATGCACCTTATCATGGTTGTCATAGTGGAAGCCTTTACGTTGATCCTTTCAGCCAATTCCTTTTGACTTAGACCTTTTTCCTTGTCAAGTATGAATAAAAGAGGAGGCTGTCCCGGGTATATGTTTATTTCCTCAAGAAGAACGTGAAGTCTTTTATAGTGATACCTGAGCAATTGGCTAAATTCCATATAAGCGGATTGTGTCTTTTCATCTACATCATTTTCATACATTTTTCTTCTCCTACACTTGGTGCCCTATCGGCATTTTTAAATAGTATATCATAGATCACCATTTCATTTATTTTAAATGTTTTTATAAGAATTCTATGTTATCATGATATTGCAGGCTGATATCCAGCGGCAATTAACAATAAATATATCATAAATTCGAGAGGTGATGTACATGCCCGGTAAAAAACCATGGTATTTTTTAATAGGTTTTATAGCCATTGCCGCCATCGCTTTGGCTAGCTCCTATATTGCATACAGCTCCATGTTAAGTCCCGTATCCAGGGAGGATGAATCCATCATATTTGAAGTCCGCCAAGGAAGCAGCATCACATCCGCTGCAGACAAGCTTCAGGATGAAGGTCTCGTGAAAAACGCTTTGGCCTTTAGAATCCATGCAAGGCTGGAAAACTACACGAATCTTCAAGCAGGCTACTATGAACTTTCTCCGACCATGAGCACCGAAGAAATAGCCGAGAAGATTTTCTCCGGAGATGCAGTCTTTCCCGATGCAGTTATTGTGACTTTCCCTGAAGGCAAGACTATTGATGAGATGGCAAAAATCCTAGCCGATGCAACTGAAGGAAGTCAAGACGAAATACTAGGTGTCTGGGAAAGTGAAGATTTTCTTGATTGGGCTATTGAAAATTACTGGTTCGTGACGGATGCTGTGAAAAACCCTAATCTGAAATACGCTTTAAACGGATACTTTTTCCCCAGCACGTATCAGTTTAAAAATAAAGACGTGACCAGCGGTGAAGCAGGAAAGGTGATGCTAGATCAAATGGAGAAGGTCTTGTCAAAATATAGAGAGGATATAGATAACAGCCCTCTCAGTCCTCATCAGGTGCTGACCATGGCTTCCATCATTGAATATGAGGCCATATTTGACGAAGACAGGCCTATAGTTTCAGGGGTTTTCTACAACAGGCTGGAAATTGACATGCGCCTGCAAAGCTGCGCCACATTGCAGATGGCCCTGGGCGTGCACAAGCAGATATATTCCGCATCGGATATGAGGGTCGATTCCCCTTACAATACTTATTTGGTGAATGGCCTTCCCGTAGGTCCGGGAAATTCTCCCGGAGAGCCCTCTATAGCTGCAGCCCTAAATCCCCAGGATCACGATTATTTCTACTTCCTGTCGGACATTTACGGGGATAACAAGACATACTACTCCTCCACCTATGAGGAGCACAGGCGACTTCAAAACGAGATATTGAGATAAAAAAGAGCCTTCCTTTTCATTTAAATGATTAGGAAGGCTTTAAATTTCCATGGGTCTATGCCAGCTCAATTACTACCGGGGTGGCATTTGCTATATTGTCGCTTACGGGACATCTCTTTTCTATTTCTTCAAGCCATTTCTTCAGCGTTTCCTCGTCTGCATCTGTATCCGGCTTTACGCTAACCCTTACTTCCTTATATCCTGTTCTTTCAGCATCTGATTTACCCATGAACTTCATTGGGTTTAAGTCTCCTTCTATCTTGAATTCAACTCCTCTGAGCTCAAAGCCCATTTCTCCCGCTATCATGTGACTTACCACATTCAAGCACCCGGCCAAAGCGGCTACGAGATATTCTACAGGATTGGCTCCTTCATTCGTTCCCCCCAGATTTTTGGGCTCGTCGATTACCATGGTAAAGCCTCTTGTCTCCACCACCGTCTTCGTGGGATTTTCGCTTCTTGCCACAACTCCAAATTTAAGATCTGCCATTTTTTATCCTCCTCTTTATTATAATTGGCATTTTCATGCCATTTAACATAGTGCACTAACACTTAGTATAGCAAGTTTTTAGGTGGATATCAATACTCATCGGCTCTTTTTATCATTAAGTCCAAAACTTTCATGAAGGTCTTCATGTCTTCATCACTCACGTCCTGAGATATGTAATAGCTGTATTCTTCTCCGTGGTGAAAGCTCTCAGCTCTAAGGTCTCTTCCTTTTTCAGTAAGGGTCAATGACACCTTGCGTCTGTTGTCAGGGTCATTTTTTCTTTTTATCAAGCCTTCCTTTTCCATCCTGTCGATTAAGCGGGTGGTTGACGACTCCCTTATCCTCATTAGATCCGAAAGCTGCTTTTGGATCATCTCTTCGTCTCTGCCTATGTAATAAAGGGCTGTCCATTGGACCCTTGAGATGCCATAGGCCTTTAATTTTTTGTCAAACCCTTCCGCCAGATTCTTGCTTGCATTTGTCGCTATGTAAGATACACAGTTCTCTAGCTTAAACATCGTCTTTCTCCTTTGTTTTTTTGTCACTCTGCCATCTCCTTCAAGCCGTCAAAGTCTATGATCCTTATTTGATTTTTCTTATAATCGATTATTCCTTCCTCTTTTAGCTTTCCCATCTCTCGAGACATAGAGGGCCTTGACACATTTAAAAAATCTGCCAATTCGTTTCTATTCATGGATAGGTCCAGAACCTGACCCTTTGACTTTTTATATTCCTCCAGAAAAAAATTGCTCAGCTTCCCCCTCATGCTCTTTATTGAAAGGTACTCGACTTTTTTGTTTAGCATGAGCGCCCTGTTGCTGACGATCTTAAGCATGTTTTGTATCAAGCTTTTATGCCATGTGCACATTTTAGGACAGTCACCGACGATAGCGCTTTTTTCCATAAACATTATGGTTGCATTTTTAGTCGCCTGAACGGTAGCAGGCCATTTCGAAAAATTTGAAAATGCTATCATCTCTCCAAACATGTCTCCCGGATCCAATAGGGACATCATCACCTTGTTGCCGGATGCATTTTCCTTGATTACAGTTACTTGTCCTTCGAGGACTACCCCTATTGATGTGAATTCATCCCCTGCAAATGCTATGAATTCATTTTTTTCGTAGGTTTTAACCTTGGGCTGGAGACATCCTAAGAGCTGATCTATGCTGTAATCGTCGATATTATCAAAAAGAGGATTTTTCTCAAGTATTTTATAATATTTTTTCAACATTTTTTCACCTTCATCGTTTTTGTATCCTGGGATACGGACCATTTTGTTTTATTATAATACAATATAGCATGTAAAGCAACAAAACCCATGCAGACAAGAATGTGTCTGATAAATTAAATTAAACTTAAAACAAGGAGAATTTTAAATGAAAAGAACTGTAATAAAAATAGACGAAGAAAAATGCGTTGGCTGTGGACTTTGCGTGTCTGCATGTCATCAGGAGGCTCTCCAGATAATAGACGGTAAAGCGAGATTGATTTCAGACACTTACTGCGATGGACTAGGCAAATGCATGCCTAAATGCCCGACGGGAGCTATGACATTGGAGGAAAGGGAAGCTAAGGCTTTTGGAAATACCACCCAAAGCAAGCCCACCTCTCCTAAGGTTTCTTCAGGCGGCTGCCCCGGTTCAAGAATCCAATCATTTGATTCTGCTGATAATATGCCAAAGACAGAGAATCAGGCACTCTCTCAAAGACCTGTTTCACAGCTTAGACAGTGGCCTGTCCAGATTCAACTGGTTCCCCCAAACGCGCCTTATCTTGAAGGTTCGCACCTATTGATAGCTGCAGATTGCACGGCTTTTGCATATGCCAACATCCACGAAGATTACATGAAAAACAAAGTCACCATCATAGGATGTCCGAAGCTGGATAGCGCAGATTATTCTGAAAGGCTCACGGAGATCTTCAAGCACAACGATATCAAAAGCGTCACCGTTTTGAGAATGTCAGTTCCATGCTGCGGAGGAATAACTCACGCTGCCGTTACAGCAATGAAAAATGCCGATGTAATGGTTCCATGGCAGGTAGTTACAGTAGGCACTGACGGAAAAATTATCGAAGCATAAAACCAGAATACTAATAAATGGAGGTACCAATATGTTAGAAAAACTCTACTCATATGCACTCGTTGCAGAAAAGACTATCGAAAAAATCGTTGATGACGAAAACGTAAATGTAAACCACATGGTCTTGCCAAAAGGTGATGCCCTTCCTGAGCACTACTCAAATTCCAATGTTTACATGATAGTAGCGCAGGGAACCATAACTCTGCAGCTCAATGAACAAGACAACCATTCTTATGAAAAGGGAAGCATAATAAACATCCCCTACAACACAAAAATGAACGTATTCAACGACAGCAGCGATTTGGCTGAAATCTTTGTGGTAAAAGCACCGGCACCGGCGGCGTTTAAGTAACGAATTATTAATAAAGAAGCAGTTTCCATTAAACAGGAAGCTGCTTCTTTATCTTTAGAAGAACATTCTCTTTTTATCCCTTTGTCTTTTAATAAATCCATAAGCCATTACCGCCAAAGTGAGTACGGCCGCTGCGTAGCAAGCGATTATGACCTTGGGGTATGCTCCTTCGAATACGTCAACATGCTTTGAATATATCCCAAAAACAGTCCACAGAAAAACCGAACCAAATGCCATGTCCCTCTTTGATGCGACGACTATGGACACTATCAAGGTGGCCACAAATATCATAACAACTGCCCAAAACTCTTCTGAGAAGCCAAAGCCGTCCCAACCGATTTTGACCAAGAGGGCCGTCACATTTGCCACTGTAGCTACAGTGACCCACCCTGCGTAAATCGAAAAGGGCCATTTTACAAATATCAGCTCAGTAAGATCTCTGTTCATATCTTCTTGGACAAGTACGTATATCCTTAAAAGCACTGCAAGGAGAAGGACCATAACCACCAGGGTCAATTCGATCATCAGGTAATGCCACAGTACTATCCATGCTGAATTTAAAATGCAGGATATAAAAAACAACAGCCCTATCCTTTCAACCGATTCTTTGTATCGTTTTTTTCCGATCAGATTAAAATTATAAATTACGAAGAGGATCAGTCCTGCATATATGACCCCCCAAATTGAAAATGTAAATCCGGTTGGTGCAAACAGATTCGGAAAAGAGTCGGACACCTCTCCGGTACCAATTCCGTTTATCGGCAAGATATTGGCCAGAGCATTAACTGACAGGACCAAAATCAGCCCCAGCAGATTCACGCCTTTCAACCAGCCCGGCACATTTCTTTCATTGAACATCATTTCACATCCTTGGCTTTAAAAGCAATGGTTTTAACAGGGTACATAAGACCGTACACCAGAATCGACAACATAATTATGGTCGCTCCGGAAGGGATATTGTACAGATACGATATCCACATCCCTCCTATACTGGTCCCACACCCTATCAGAGTAGAGTATATCATAATCTGGCCTAAATTTTTAGCAAAAATTTTAGCCGTCGCAGGCGGAATAGTTAAAAGAGCTATAGCAAGGACTATTCCCACCACCTTAATCAAGATTACTATACTAAGGGATATAAAGCCGTATAGAAGATACTCCAGGACAGCAGTATTCACCCCGAGTATCTTCAGATATTCATCATCAAATAAAAAGCTCTGCCAATACCTATACAAGCTGAGGATCAATAAAAATATCACCCCGGCAAGTCCGGCGATCACCTTTACGTACATGTTTGAAACGGTCAGTATATCTCCAAATAGATAGGATGTCATGTCTGGCGGGTAGCCAGGGTTGATAGCAATAAATATAACCCCCAAAGCCATGCCCACTGCCCAAAACATTCCGATAAGGGTGTCTGATTCAGTATTAGTGCTTCTTTTAATTGCTGATATGCCCAGAGCTGCCCCTAGGGAAAATGCCAGGCCTCCTATGAGGGGCTCGATTCCCATAAAGTATCCCAGTCCTATCCCCCCAAATGATGTATGAGCGATACCTCCACTCATGCTTACAAGCTTCTTTTCCACTATTACAGTACCTATCATTCCGCAGATAATACTGGACAAAACGGCGCTGTAAAAAGCATTCCTCATAAAAGTATATTCAAGTATTATCTCCAGCATGGCAATCCTACTTTCTACTAATGATTATGGCCCTCTTTCGGTCTATTGACCGACTCGCCCCTATAAATGATCTTTCTATTTAACAAAATTACGTCCCTGCTGTTTTCACTTAAGTACTCAAGGTCATGAGTAATCAATACCACTGCCTTATCCTTGTTGAAATCGTGAAGGACTCCGTATATTTCCCTCTTGTTTTCAACATCTAAGTTGGCAGTAGGCTCGTCCAAAATCAAAACCTCCGGATTTCCCACCAACGCCCTTCCTATCAGAACCTTTTGAAGCTGGCCACCAGAGAGGCTGCCTATCTGTTTCTTTTGTATATGCTCCAGCTTGAGAACTTTAACCACCCTTTCAGTCGCTTCTTTGTCCTCTTTTGAATAGCCTCTAAAGCAAATTATCTTGTTTTTTATTCTTCCTGAAATTATTACATCGAATACGCTTATGGGAAAATTCCTGTCGAATTTAGTGTATTGAGGAACATATCCGATTTTCAAATTTTCTTTCAAGGTCACTTTTCCTGACCAAGGCTTTACAAGACCCAGCACTGTCTTGATAAGAGTTGTCTTTCCTCCGCCGTTAGGTCCTATTATGCTCAAAAACTCCCTATCTTGGACGGCTAGATCTATTCCGTCAAGCACGCTATCTCCGTTGTACCTGACAGATACGCTCTCCAGCTTGATAATTTCCAAAATCAACCCTCCTGGCTGAGCACCTTGCTGAATGCTTCTTCTATATTCTTGAGATTTTCTATATAATCAGGAGACAAGGGCGCAATTTCCAAAACCTCGCCGCCGATTTCCCGAGCTATCGTTTCTGCTTGATTCTTGTCGTGTTCCTGCTGATAAAACACTGCCTTGATTTCATTTTCCTTGGCAAAATCTATTATGCCCTTTAGGCGCTGGGCTGTGGCTTCCTTGCCCTCTTCCTCGATTGCTATCATATTCAGTCCGTAATCATCGGCAAAATACCCCATTGAAGGATGATATATCAAGAAAGTCCTAAACTCCAAGCTTTCCATAGTCTCACTGATTCTTCTGTCCAATTCATGAAGCTGGAATATATATGCGGCAGCATTTTCCTCGTATATCTCAGCATTTTCCGGGTCTATCCTTGAAAGGTTGTCCCTAATAGCTTCTACCATCACCACGGCTCTTTTCGGAGACATCCAAATGTGAGTATCCCTGCCTTCATGGTTATGGTCGTCCTCTTCTTCATCGTAGCTGTGATCATGGTAGTGATCATCTTCATGATAAAAATTATTTTCTGAGTATTCGATATAGGGATATGCGCTGTCTACAATATCCGCTAAGTCTACAAACTCCATTTCAGTGTTCAGATCTTTTGCACTGGATAAAAGTCCGGCTTGTTCAACAGGCACGCCTATGGTGAAGTAGATCTCCGCCTCGCTGAAAGCCACCATGTCTCTCGGTCTTGGCTGATAATTTTCTGGATTGTTTCCCGGAGGTATCATCGTCACAACCTCCACCAGATCCCCACCTACCTTTTCCACAAATGTAGCCTGTGGTACAATAGATACCGCTATTTTAATTTTTTCTTTCTCTTCGTTGTTTACCCCTTCCGCGGTGCAAGAAACAAGTAACATCCCCATCATCACCACAAGGATTACTGTTTTTAGCCTCATCTTCATTGAATATCAACTCCTTATTGCAACTTATTTGCATTTACTTATATTTTACTTTTTTTTTATTTGAAGGTCAATACCGAGATGTATTATAATGAAGCAAGTGGAGGAATGAACGATGAACCTAGATGAACTTTTCAAGACAATAAAAGAATCCGGACTTCGGATGACATCCCAAAGACTGCTGATCCTGCAGGCTCTCGTAGATTCTGCAGACACCCTGATATCAGCCGAGACGCTTTTGAAAAAATGTATAGAAAAGATGCCTTCAACCAATATGACTACCGTGTATAGGAACCTTGAGGCTCTTGAAAACCTGAAGCTTCTCCATAAAACTACGGATGCCAAAGGAACAGCCCTATACAAACTTATTTGCTCTAACTCCCACCATCATCATATCCAGTGCATCGGGTGCGGAAAAATTTTAACTTTCGATTTCTGCCCAATAGCGGAGTTTCAGCAAATTGCCGAAGGCAAAAGGTTCCGCCTGGTAGATCATCACATCGAGCTTTTCGGTTACTGTGAATCCTGTCAGAAAAACAGGGAGGAATAATGCCTTGACGAATCAACGTGTCATTTTTAGGCTTTAATGGTAACATGTATAACATTATAAGATCAAGGAAGTGATATAGATGAATAAAAAGATAGCAGTAGCAAGCAGTGACGGGAAATTTATCAATCAGCATTTCGGCCATGCCACAAAGTTTTTGATTTTTTCTGCAAGAGATGGGTCTTTCGATTTCTTGGAGCTCATTGAAACCCAGCCTTATTGCAACTGGGGAGAACATGAAGACGAGGATTTAAAAGAGGCTGTGGAAAAGCTTCTTGGCTGCGACATGGTCATTGCCAGCCAAATAGGGCCGGGAGCATGGGAAGTTTTGATCCAGCACGGAATCGAGCCCATACAAAAGCACGGTTTCATAGAAGATGTGTTAAGCCAGCTTTTCTAGCCAAAAAAAGAAAATCCCGAACACTCACTTTGTGAGTCCGTTCTGGATAATCAGTTTAATGCATCCCGTTCCATAATGCATCCCCCAATAAAACATTCAACGATTAAACTTATCCAAAACAATTTCGGGAATTTTAACTATGATATTTAAAATAACAGCAACCTGAACTGTTAAGTATATTATATCCCATGTCGGATAATTTAATCTTCTGACAAGACAATTGTCATTGACATTTATCGTCACGGTATGTCATTATGAAAATATAGATACTTGGGGGTGAATTCATGAGTTTTTCAAAAAATTTAAGTCAATTAATGGATTTTTTAAAGATCAACAACAGCAAGCTGGCTAAATTTGTAAAGGTAGACCCTTCTCTCGTGAGCAGATGGAAATCCGGAAAGCGAAGCATCAGCATAAATTCAACTTATATTCTTTCCATTGCAGAATATATAATTCATTCCTGCACATATGATTATCAAAAGAATTATATCTACGAAATAATAAAATCACACAAGGATTATGTGGAAGAATACAAAAAAAACAGTGATTTGGAGATCCTGGCGGATTGGCTCGCCACCTATGGCACCAATAGCAGAAATGTTCCGGACAGCGCAGAAGCTCTTTCATCGGGCATAATAAACAGAATCAGCAAGCTCAGCTCCCATGAAGACAGCATTCCCCAGCCATTCGACTCCATGCCAGAGATAGCCCCCGGGTCGGCTCCCGATAAATACGATTTTGAAGTATACGCAGGCAACGAGGGCAGAAGACATGCCGTACTGAATTTCCTCAAGTCTGTCTTAATCTCTGATGCCAAGGAAGAACTTTATCTGTTAAGCGAAGCCAATATGGAGTGGATGACTGAAGATGGAGAGTTTTTAAAAGCCTGGGCCAAGCTTCTAGAAAAAATCATCGAAGAAAGACATCAGGTCATTATAATCCACACAGTAAACAGGGATATCACCGAACTGTACAGCATCCTAACATACTGGATACCCTTGCATTTAAAAGGAAAAATCAAATCCTATTACTTCCCCAGATATGTAGAATCCCGGGTTAAGCAGACCTGTTTCATCATAAAGGGAAAAATGGCTCTGATCGCTTATGAAAATTCTGACTCGAACGAGCCCAACAGAACATTTTGCTACTCGGATCCTGTGTCCACGAAAGTTTTTGAAAACAACTTCCTGGCTATACTTAGCCAGTGCAAGACATTGCTTCGATTATACGAAAAAGAAAACAGGGACTCATATTTCAACTACTGGGACGCTACTATGTCATATCCGGGATGCTACCATACGATACGGAATCATTTGAATCCTGTTTTCATAGATAAAGAATTCATCGAAAACCATTTTTCAGACCAGACAAGCCTTGGATTCTATCTTAACATAAAGAACGTCTTCTCGGACAAGCTTGACGCTTTTACGATATGGGATTATGTCAACCTAGATGTCCTAGAAGAGATAACCCATACGAAAACCTATCGACACCCAATGGGCACTTTGCTCTCAGAAGGCCACATAACCTTAAAAGGGGAGATCCTCGTCTCCTATTTGAACAACATCGTCAAAGCCCTGAAAGAAAACCCAAACTACAACCTTTGCTTCTACATCAGGAGTAAGGAAATAAACCTGGAGAAACTGAACATATTCTACAAGGAAAATTCTGCCGCCACCTTCAATATCTACAACAGGCGGTCGGGAAAGTATATTTTCCTTGTATTGGATGAAATCAATATATTGAAGACTTTTGACTATTATTTTGAGGATTTTAAAAGCAGGATACCCTCTTTCTACAAAAAAAAGGACGAGGTAATCAAGCTGCTTGAACGGGCAATCGAGATTGTAGATGGAAAGGCTTTGTAGTTTAACTACATCACTATAATCTCGTATCCTTCTTTCATGTACCGGTACATCGATGGATGACCTTTAAGGTCCTCGCCCATGGGTATACCTAGACTTTCGTTAAATTCAAGAACGCCCATTTTTGCCGAACAGGCCTTGCAGATGCTGTCTATAAGGCCTATTTCTTTAGCCTTTAAGTACAGATTGTTTTTGTTTTCCTCCAATGCTTTCGGAAGCTTCACCGCTTCTCCTTCGAAAATTATTTTAGCCTCCTCCCCTTTCTCATGAAGATCCAACGCGTTTAACAGCACGTGAACGAAGCACATTTCCTGTCCCCTGAAGGCAAAGAACGCAGTTTTTTTCAATTCAATCTCCTCCATTTAAATCTTTTATCTCTTTATATATACCCATAGCCGCGCAAATTAAATCGAGGGAAAGGATGCCAGCAGGCGTCCTTTCCCTCAAAACATTTTGTATGAATCTCTTAATACGCTTTTTTATATATCTCGGCTAATTCTCTCACCAGGGGCATTTTGGGATTTGCCGTGGTGCATTGGTCTTCAAACGCCCTTTCAGCCAGGAAATCAACCTTACTCACAAATTCTTTTTTATCCACTCCGCAGTCCCCTATTGTTGCCGGAATCCCTACTTCCTTCGCCAAGGCCCGGATCGCCTCTACAAGGCTTTTTACTCCCTGCTCCGGGGTAGCTGCCGGAAGCCCCAGCACTTTCGCTATTTCAGCGTACTTTTTGTCAGCTATAAAGGTTTCATACTTGGGGAATGATACGAACTTATTAGGTTTTTTTCCATTGAACTCAACAACATGGGGCAGCAGTACCGCATTTGCCCTCCCGTGGGAAATGTGGAATTCCCCTCCCAGCTTGTGTGCTAAAGAGTGGTTTATCCCCAGAAACGCGTTAGTGAATGCCATACCCGCTATGCAGCTCGCATTATGCATTTTTTCTCTCGCCAACTTGTCCCCCCCATCCCTGTACGCTCTTGGCAAGTACTCGAAAACAAGCTGAATGGCCTTTATCGCCAGTGCATCCGTATAATCCGAAGCTAAAATGCTGACATATGACTCAATAGCATGGGTCAATACGTCAAGCCCGGTATCCGCTGTTATGGTTTTGGGAACAGTCATAACAAAGTCAGGATCCAGTATAGCTACGTCCGGTGTCAGTTCGTAGTCCGCCAGAGGGTACTTTATGTTTTTGACTTTATCGGTAATCACCGCAAAACTAGTGACTTCAGAACCTGTGCCGCTTGTAGTGGGTATTGCCACCATCTTTGACTTGCTGCCCATCTTAGGGAATTTGAAAACCCTCTTTCTTATGTCCATAAACTTAAGCTTAAGAGAATCGAATTCAAGATCTGGATGTTCATAAAAAAGCCACATTCCCTTAGCTGCATCCATCGCGCTTCCACCCCCCAAGGCGATGACCACATCAGGTTTGAACCTCTCCATAGCCTTTGCTCCCTTAAGGACGGTTTCTACTGAAGGATCCGGTTCTACCTCTGTGAATATTTCGCTGTGTACATAAGTCTGACGCTTTCTAAGGTAATACAACACCTTGTCAACGTAGCCCAGGCTCACCATGGCTGGATCAGTTACGATAAACGCTCTGCTTATGTCCGGCATCTTTTCGAGATACTGGGTGGACCCAAACTCGAAAAAGATTTTCTCGGGGATTTTAAACCACTGCATGTTCACTCTCCTCTTGGCAACTCTTTTTTTATTGATCAAATTCACGGCTGTTACATTCGCAGTCGTTGAATTTGCCCCAAAGCTTCCACACCCTAGCGTCAGTGAAGGCATATTGGTGTTGTATATATCTCCTATAGCTCCATGGGTGGATGGGGAGTTGACTATCAGCCTTCCACACTTGATCCTGGCTGCAAATTCTCTGATCACTTCATCATCATCGCTATGTATGACCGCTGAATGCCCCATACCTCCAAATTCCACCATTTCTTCAGCTCTCTTTATTCCGTCCTGAATAGTATCGGCCACTAAATAAGCCAATACCGGGCTTAGCTTCTCTCTTGAGAGCGGGTAAGCAGGTCCTATGCCTTTAATCTTGGCTACTAGAATCTTCGTGTCTTTATCTACTTCAAAACCTGCATTTTTAGCTATCTCCCATGGGGGTTTTCCCACTACCTCAGGATTAACCGCACCTTTGGCAGCGTTTATCACATACTTCTCAAGTTTTTCTCTTTCCTCTTCGGTGGTGAAGTAGCAATTGTTTTCTTTCATATATGATTCAAATTCCTTAGATATCTCCTTGTCTACGATGGCTGCTTGTTCTGAAGCGCAGATCATGCCGTTATCGAAGGATTTTGACAACATCAAGTCGGTAGCAGCCCTTTCCACGTTTGCGGTCTTCTCTATGTAGCATGGGACATTTCCCGGACCCACGCCTAGGGCTGGCTTACCAGTGCTGTATGCCGCTCTTACCATCCCCGATCCTCCAGTTGCAAGTACCAAGGCCACATCCTTGTGGTTCATCAGCTGATCCGTAGCATCTATCGAAGGCTGTTCAATCCACTGGATGCAATCCTCTGGTGCTCCTGCCTCTATTGCCGCATCCCTTACCACCCTTGCAGCTTCTGAGCTGCACTTTTGTGCGGCAGGATGGAATGCAAATATTATGGGATTTCTAGTCTTCATAGCTATTATCGCCTTAAACATGGTGGTGGATGTTGGATTCGTTACAGGAGTGACCCCCGCTATTACCCCCACAGGCTCTGCAACCTCTTCGTACCCCTCCAATTCGTTTATATTGATCGTACCTACAGTCTTGTCGTATTTTATGCTGTGATACACGTATTCAGTTGCAAACAAGTTCTTTGTTATCTTATCCTCGTATACTCCCCTGCCTGTCTCCTCTACGGCCATTTTTGCCAGTGGCATGTGTTGATCCAGTCCCGCCATGGACATGGCCTTTACTATTCCATCCACTTTCTCCTGATCGAAAGCCATGAATTGATCAAGCGCTCTCTTCGCTTTTTCCGCCATAACATCCACTATATCAGACGCATTTTTCTCCATTACTATTTTTTCTTTGCCAACCTCTTTAACCGCCATTTCCAACCTCCTGTTATTTTGTATTTTTAGCTCAACTTTTATTTTGTTAATTATTTATCATTGTCTTGTTGTTTCTAATTATCTACGATAAATAGTTGCAAGTCAATAGGTTTTAGATATATTTTTAACGATAAATCCGATTAAACGTTTGCAGGTATTTTTCTGCTTTTCCCTTTTGTATCAATGTGTTTTTCTCATAATAAAAAGATCTTTTCGGAATTTCTTCCTTCAAAGATCTTTTTAATCCAAAGTATTTCGTTTGTTATTTAACTATCAACTTATCTTCTCGACAATCCTTTGTATATCACTGGAGATGTCCCAAAAAAAACTCCCTTATCGTAGGCCGCCCTTTCCATGACTCCAAGCTCCTTTGCCACTTTTGTTACGTTTCTAGGAATGTCCGGTTCATATATCCCCTCTATTGTTTCATGGGTTACCCTTCTGTAGTAGCTGTAGTTTTTCCAGAGACTGTTTACTATTTTATTCGTCTTAGAAGGTTTTCTCAATATGTCCAATATCTCTTTTTTGAAAAAGCTTATATATTCTTCATCCACTCCATTTGAAAGGCCTGCAAGCTCTCTACCCTTTTCCCTGGCCCAAGGCTCGTCTAGCTCCTGACATATAAACTTATATCTGTACCAAACATCGTAAAGCTCTTTCTTATTTGTAATGGCTGCATCTTCCAGCCACAAAAACGCCAGTAGCCTTCTCTTCCAGTCCCACCATCTTATGGGACTTTGAAGATCCAAAACAGGTATCAAGAAATAACCCTTGTCATAAAGCATGGACCCGAATACTCCCGGCGGCTTGCCTATCCTCTTGTTTTTCAAGCTGGTTCTGTATACTCCGCAGGAGGGGCTTCCGTCAAGATATACATATGCCCTTGCCTCGGATTTCTCCAGTATAGAAAGAGCAGTCACGCACCCTTCTAATATTTCGGAAGTTACGTCTTTTCTGCCTCTGTTCGATACCTTGGCAGTTCCTCTCCATACATCCCCTCCGTTATCACCGGCTATATGGATAGGGTCTCTCGGAACCCCTAACCCAGAAAAAACTTCCGGGCACACGGGGCACCATATAAAATCATTTTTTTCTCTGCCTATGGAATCCAGCATGTTCCATCCCTTGCCATTGTACCTTACAGGGCTCCCCATACAACAAGCACTTATCCCAACGACAGGCTTTTTACTTATAACAAGCGGTCCCTTGTCCATTTTATCACCTACCCTAAATAAATAATTTTAAAAATTTTTGTGCTTGATGAACGTGCCTTGGTCCAGTTCCTTGAAAGCCCGTTCCAACTCCTCTTGGGTATTCATAACTATCGGACCTCCCCAGGCTACCGGTTCTTTCAGCTTCTTGCCGGAAAAAACCAAGACCCTTGCCTCCTGGGAACCGGCGCTAAAGGTGATTTGATCTCCATCTTCATATAATAAACCTGTCCTTTTAGAGTGCAGCTCGCCTTCGAATATCCCCTCTCCGTCTATAATAAAAGCAAATACGGTATCCTCATGCTCGGTTTCAACGGCAAATTCCTTTCCGGGATACAATAGTATGTCTAGGAATCCAGGTGCCACGGCTATATCCCCAACCGGTCCTTTTTTCCCGCCATAGCTGCCGGCGATAACCCTTACTTGAGCGACATCGTCATCTCTTGCAAGCACTACATCAGGTTTTCTTATATCCCTATATGCAGGATGAGACATCTTCTTTTCTGCAGGAAGATTTACCCAAAGCTGTACGCCAAGCATCCTTTCACTGGCTTGAGGCATTTCTTGATGTATTATTCCGCTGCCGGCACTCATCCACTGGCAGCATCCTTCATCTATGGTGCCGCTGTTACCCAAACTGTCCCCGTGTTCGATCTTGCCTTCGAGAAGGTAGGTAACTGTCTCTATGCCCCTGTGAGGGTGCCATGGGAATCCTTTGATATAGTCATTGGGATCGGTAGAGTCGAAAGCATCCAGCAATAAAAACGGATCCAAATCCTCTACAGTAGCTCTTGAAAAAACCCTCTTTAGGTTTACTCCTGCTCCGTCTCTGCCGTCGTGTCCGTATATGATTTCCTTTACTTTTCTTTCAACCGTCATTTTATCAGCTCCTTCCAAACACTCATCTATAGTAAAAGATACCCTTGTTCTTGCCTAAATAAACCTATATCCACTTCCACATTTATCTTGTTTTTAGCAAAAATCAACCCAACTTAAACTTTAAATAAGCTTTTTGTTTACGCCATGAGATATTTTTGATATAATTCTTTTGCTTATTAAAAAAAATCGAGGTATCCAATGAAAAACAAAAACCAAATATACATACTTCTTACCGATACTGGCACTGTTCTCAACAGGCTTATTAAAATGTATACGAAAGATCCCTACAATCACGTCTCTATCTCCTTTGACAAGGATTTGAAGGAGCTATACAGTTTCGGGCGAAAGAAGCACTACAATCCCATCATAGGCGGGTTTGTAAAGGAAAATATAGACAGCATCATCTTTTCAAATGCCAATTGTGCAGTATATTGTCTACACGATATAGACGACATGACGTATGATAAAATCCGAGAATATATAAAGCTTTTCGAGCTTAACAGGGACAATTACAGATATAACCTTATTGGACTTTTCGGAATCATGTTCAATATCCATATCCAAAGATGCGATGCTTTTTTTTGCTCACAGTTCGTGGCTTCAGTATTCGAATTTAGCGGCAGACCCATATTTGACAAGCCCTGCGTATTCGTGACCCCGGGAGATTTCCAGGCTAATCAGCTGTTTTCGAGAGTTTACTCGGGAAGATTAAAAGACTACCGAAATTTTCTGCAAGAAACAGAGAGCATTCCTTCAATAATGTTCGCCGAAGAAACGGTACAGGCATAAAAAGGCTTGAATCCTCAAGATTCAAGCCTTTGATTATTTTAGGAACAACCCAACGGGGCAGTGGTCCGATCCTGTAATGTCAGAATATATGATAGCGTCCTTTGCTTTTTCCTTGATGGCTTCGGATATTAAAAAATAATCGATTCTCCACCCTGCGTTGTTCTTTCTTGCGCTATACATATATGACCACCAAGTATAGGCTCCTGTAACATCGGGATAAAAATGCCTGAAGGTGTCCACAAATCCCGCCTCCAAAAGGCTTGAGAACTTTTCTCTTTCCTGGTCTGTAAATCCTGCGTTCTTTCTGTTTGTCTTCGGATTTTTCAAGTCGATTTCTGTATGGGCTACATTCAAGTCTCCGCACAGTATTACCGGCTTTTTCTCCTCGAGGTTCTTAAGATATCTTTTGAAGTCCTCTTCCCATTTCATCCTGTAATCCAGCCTCGCAAGCTCTCTTTGAGAATTTGGAGTATATACATTGACAAGGTTGTACTCTTCAAACTCCAAGGTTATTATCCTACCTTCCTTGTCGTGCTCTTCGATTCCCATCCCATATTCCACGCTGACCGGCTTTTTTTTGGTAAATATGGCGGTGCCGCTGTATCCTTTCTTCTCTGCGTAGTTCCAATAAGATTCATAACCCTCAGGGCTTAAATCCACTTGGCCTTCTTGGAGCTTCGTCTCTTGCAGACAAAATACGTCCGCATCCTCTTTGACAAAAAACTCCTCAAAACCTTTATTCAAGCAAGCCCTGAGCCCATTTACGTTCCATGACAGCAATTTCATATTTTTGATTACCTCCGATTATGATTTTATATTATATAATTATAACCGTAAAAAAATCTTTAAAACAAAAAACTTTTTCTCTCCTCCCCGGGTATATAGTATAGAGAGACAAACAAGGAGGTGCCAAATGGAACAGGCTTTGATAGAAAAAATCAAGAACAAGGACCAAGAAGCTTTCCGACAGCTTTATGAGTCCCTATCCGATTATGCGCTCAGGACTGCCTACGCCATAACTGGAAATGACGCCAACGCATCAGATGCCGTACAGGAAACTTTTATAAGGATTTATTACCACATAGGTTCCTATGATATTTCCAAACCCTTCAAGCCCTGGTTTTATAGGATACTTGTCAATGAATGCAACAGATTGATGAAAAAAACCATGAAGATATCCTTTTTAAGCGATTATCTGGAAAACAGCCCTGATTTTAAAACAAACGACAGCTACAGGTTTCAAGAATACGAGGAGCTCTACAAGGCACTCAAAAAGCTCAGCGATATCCACAGGATCCCTATAGTCCTTAAATATCTGTCGGGCTTCACAGATGAAGAAAGCGCACAGATTTTAGACATCAATGTGAACACTCTTAAATCCAGAGTGCACAAGGCTAAGGCAAAACTGAAAAAAACTATGGAAAGCTCATTGGAAGGGGGTATCAACAATGGCTAAAGACGCATTTGACAAATTGATCGAGGATACATTGCACAGCAAAACCGAAGATATGGATGTTTACAAGAGCATAACCTTTGATAAAATATCCGAAGAAATACAAAGGAGGGAGCATGAAATGAAAAGACCATCTAAAAGACCCAGGATGAAGATCGCAGCAGCTCTAGCAGTATCGTTCATCGCCACTGCGGCACTGCTTTTGACTACATCACCCGGACAGGCCGCTCTTGGGCGATTCATCGATCTCTTTGCCCCTGAAAAAACTGTGGACCAGGATATCGAAGGACAAAAAGAGCCCACCGACGTGACCTTGAGAGAAGACAAGATGGGTTACCTTATATATATCGACGAATCCACATACAAGGTTGAAGAAATAGACGGTCAAGACTTTATCCTTCCGCTAAATCCTGGAGACAGCAGCGTGTATCCTGAAGTCTACATGAAAATCACTCAGGAAGAATCCAAGTCTCCCACTGAGCTTTACGCAGAGCATGAAGCCGCCCTCAAGACCCAATACGAAACCGTGATAGCTTACGGAGACGTAGAATATCCACTGGAAGGAAAGATGCTGTACGCAAACCAAGGTGACGAATGGAACTCCGAAGTAGTAAAATACTACTTTACAGACAATACTCAAGGAGGCGCCTTCATCATTGAACAAAAATTATTTCTGGAAGCATCTGAAGGACACGGAGCAAGGTTTGACAACATGCTAAAGGATTTTACGATCATACCTGCCGAAGATTAATAATAATAAGGACTTGGCCATTAAGCCAAGTCCTTGTTTTATCCTATGATTTTTTGACTCAACTTTCTTGCAAAAATATGAATCTTTTCTATTGCTACTACAGGGTAATTTTCATTTTTCAGTGTCAGCGCGCTGATTAGAGCAGATGATGCAAAAAACACCACTCCACCTTGAGGAGTCATCATCGTAAAGTCTACCAAACCATGGACTATCACCAGTCCTTGTACCGATGCCAAAAGCGGCGCAAGAGAGCTCTCTTCATTATACAATGTGAGAAGACCTCTGAAAAGATAAGTCTTAATCCAAATGTATAAGGCCAGCCCCATCAAACCCAAAGTCGTTATCAGGGTTATCCAGATGTTGTGTCCATGTATATTGCCTATGTGTTCCATTATCCCAAACAGTCCCCATCCGCTTACCGGCTTGCGGGTGAAAAGCACCAGACACTGTGCCCACAGATTGTCCCGACTGTTCAATGCGTGATTTACTTCCGGCGATAGCATAGCCATTGCCAGAACCCCTACAAAAACTCCTATTAAGACTTTTCTGGTTTTTGGATTCCTTGAAAACAACGCGTACACCAGCAAAGCGGCCAACACCCCCATGGTAGCCCCTTTGGACCCGGTAAAAATCAAAACTGCGGCAAATGCTATGGTTCCTGCAAAGCAAATCTTTTTGTCCCTGCCAACGCTTCTTTCAAAAAGATATATGCTGACAAGAACCATCATGGCAAACCACGTCCCCGTCACATTTGGATTTCCAAATGTGCTGTATATGCGGTAATGCTCCGCAGAGGGAATGTAATTGGGGCTCCAGAAGTAGTTTGACACCCAGGTCATATCCACGAAATATGACGCTCCTTTTTCGGCCATGCCAATTAAAGCCGCTACAGCGGAGATCTTGAACAAAGCCTTTAGAAGCGACTCTATTTTCTCCTGGGTATTGAACGTATTTTCAAAATATACTCCCATGCCGGCAAAGGCCAAAATCCCCCCCGCGCCAATCACCGACAGAATATTCCTATTGATGATCCCTGTAAATAGCGCCCAGACAAAGAGAAGTCCTGCCCCTACGTTCAGAGGATTCAATGAAACATTCATTTCATCCTTGTACACCTTGTACATCATCCTAACCACAGGCAAAAAAGCCAGGTAGGGTGACATCACAATCATAATTAAAGCTAGTTGCATGTTTTTTCTCCCTTTTCTTTCAAATAATTTTCATAAACATTTTATCATGGATGTGATTCCAAAACATAATTTCCATCCGGTTTTAATCTTCAGCTAAATTAATTTTAATTTTTTTCTAATGAAACTACGAGCTGCTTTAATTTTAGCTCTTTTACATAATATTTTCAATTAAATATCAATTTGTTTACTAAATATTTACTTCTTTCTGCCGATATGATACGTGGTATATCTTAAATATTTAAATCTTCAATGGATTTGAAAGGAACCGTCGGATGAAAAAATACAAAATTCAAGCAGCCGAAAGGCTGCTTGTTTTCAAATCACATATTCTTTCTGACGCTGACTTCTCCCGAAGAAAGAGTTTCCCTTGCTCCCGAGTCGTATTCCACATTCAGATTTCCTCTGTCGTCAATATCAAGCGCTTTGGCCCTTCTCTCTTCACCGTTTTTAATTACCGTGACTTCCTTTCCTGTCAGAAAAGATCTCTTTCTGTAAATTTCAAGAACGTCTTTAAATTCCCAATGCATATAAAGCTCTTCAAATTTATTTAAAATCAATGCGGCAACTTCATTTCTAGACCTGTCCTTGTCCGCAAATTCTGTAATGAAACCCGCCGTCTTGGCGACATCTTCAGGAAGAGCTTCTTTAGTTCCGGCAACATTCACCCCAATTCCCACCACCACGTACTCCAGCTTGCCGCTTTCCATCTCCATGGAAGCTTCGGTGAGTATGCCGGAAACCTTCCTGCCCTTTATAAAAATATCGTTTACCCACTTTATTTCAGCTTTAATATCAAAGAGCTCTTCAATTGCCAGTGATTCAGCCACTGCCGCTATTACGGTTATTTTGAGGGCACTCTCCGGATCCATCTCAGGCCTTAACAAGATGCTCATGTAAACGCCCTTTCCCATCGGCGAGTGGAAGCTCCTCCCCCGTCTTCCCTTTCCTTTCGTCTGCTCATCCCCTATCACAACCGTGCCTTCGACTGCACCTTCCCTTGCTAAATCCTTGAGAAGATCATTGGTGGATTCCACGCTTTTGTATATCTCTAGCTGCTTTCCTATAAATTTTGTATTCAGCATGCTGCTTATTATGTTTTTTGATAGAATATCTTTTTTTTCATCCAGGTAATATCCCTTGTTCGGAACTGAAATCACGGGATATCCATCATGGATTAGTGTCTGTATGTTTTTCCAAACTGCCGTTCTGCTAATGCCTAGCTCTTGTGCCAAAAACCCTCCTGAGAAGATTTTCCCCGTGCCAAGTTCAAGGTACCTCAATATCTTTTCCTTGTTGGACATGCAAACTACCTCCACTCTTATCTTGCATACCATTATAGCCTATTTTACACCTTTTAAAAACCTATATCAAAAATGGTGCAAGAGGGGTCCTCTGCCTTCTCCCAAGTCCAATCCTTCCCTTATTGCCGAGTTGACATACCTTTTGGCCTTGAATACGCTCTTCTTAACTCCTATCCCTAAAGCTAGATTGGAGGCTATTGCAGATGACAAAGTGCAGCCCGTTCCATGGGTGTTTTTATTGTTAATCTTTCTGGCTTTAAGCCAAAGCTTCTCATCTTTCGAATATAGCAGATCATCGCAGCACTCTTTTAAATGTCCCCCTTTGATAACAACCCAGCCGTCAAGCTTGTTTGATATCTCCATAGCAGCGTCCACCATGTCTTTTTTATTTGAAATTTTCCCTCCACTGAGTATCTCAGCTTCGTAAATATTTGGAGTTATGACCCTAGCTAGAGGAAACAGATGATCCTTAAGAGCGCTCAGAGCATCCTCAGACAGTAGTCTATGGCCACTGGTGGACACCATGACAGGATCTACAACTAAGTTGCTTCCTTTGTGCCTTAAGAGCCCTTCAGAAATGCACTCTATGATTTCAGGGTTCGAAAGCATCCCCGTCTTGATTGCATCGGGAGGCATGTCGGTAAATACGCTTTCCATCTGGTTTCGAATCATCTCTACAGGGAGCTCGTAAACGCTTTTTACTCCTGTAGTGTTTTGAGCTGTAACAGCGGTTATGACGCTCATGCCATAGACCTTGTGAGCGCTGAATGTCTTAATATCTGCTTGAATGCCGGCGCCTCCCGAAGAGTCCGAACCGGCTATTGTCAGCAATTTTTTTATGTTCATTTTTTCACCTTCTTATCAATTGGGTACAATTCGTAAGTATGCGTGGAAATAACAGTTAAACGGTCGTTGGGCAATCGGGAAACAGTTGTCAAGCAATCGTATTGGTCGCAAAGCGACTGTTTATTGTCCGGCTCTGCCGCACGGGAAATGACTGCTGCGCAGTCGGGAAATGAGACTCCGTCTCGTAAAAAAGTTGTAAGCTTTAAGTAATTAAAAGGTTTTTCCTTTCCAACTGACCAACTTTCCAACTGACCAACTTCCTGCTTTTACTTATATCTTAGAACTTATTACTTGAAACACGCGCGTTGCGCTTTTCCCGTGACCAAAGGGAGCATCCCACGTGAGCGAAGTGAACCTTTAACCATTGTCCCACCATGGTTTAACTATTATCCGGGAAATACAGGTTAAACGGTCGTTGGGCAATCGGGAA
>NZ_FQTU01000010.1 GCF_900128885.1 Alkalibacter saccharofermentans DSM 14828 | reverse complement strand
GTCCGCCACTTTCACTTCAGTGTAGTAAACTACTCTGAAGATCACGTTCGACTTGCATGTGTTAGGCACGCCGCCAGCGTTCGTCCTGAGCCAGGATCAAACTCTCTATTATAAAGTGTTTGAGTCCGTCTTAGAACTCTCTTGGCTTTTTGATACTCTTGGTATCAACGTTGTTACAGTTAATTCTTTCTTTCTTGGCTTGTTTTCGTGTGCTATTATATTTTCAAAGATCTTGGTTTGTGCGCCGTTTCCCTGTCTCTGTGTTCTCTCTGTCTCTCTTGGCGACTCTTACTATTATACGCACATGCATACCCTATGTCAACACGTTTTTAAAACTTTTTTGACAGAAATAAATAATCCTTTTTTCTTCCTTTATAATAGCTTTGAACATTCATTTTATCAAGTGAATCTAAAGGTGACACTATCACAAGTTAACAACACATCATTTTATGGACTATTTGACAGCTCTCTAGATCACGTGTTATACTTATCTTTGGAAAATGACTGATAGTCAGTCATGGTGGAGGGGTTATGAAAGACAAAAACGAAAAAAGAAACAAGTTATTATTAGCGAGCATGACTCTTATAAAAAAAAATGGTTTTGAAAATACTTCCGTATCACAGATAGTCAAAGAAGCCGGCGTCGCACAAGGCACATTCTATTTATATTTTCATTCAAAAAATGCTTTAGTGCCTGCTATCGCTAGCCAAATTTTCGATGAACAGCTTCTTTTAATAAAAGACCGTTACGATGAAAGTGTAAATTCTCTTGAGAGTTTATTGCAGATTCTAGTCGATGTTACATATGAGATTACAGAAAAACACAAAGATTTGATAAATTTTTTATATTCAGGTTTCGCCTATGACAATTCATTTGAGACTTGGGAGAATATTTACAGACCTTATTACAGCTGGCTTGAAACTTCCTTAAATTCCTTAAAGGAAAAATCATTGTTGACAATAGAGATGAATTATTCTTATTTGGCAAATTTTGTAGTAGGGTTGATAGAACACGGTGCAGAGTCGGTCTTTCTATCAAACACTTCTGTGGAAGAAAAAAACCGTTCAAAAGAACAACTGCTTAGGTTTTTAAATCATACACTTGAACCAAAGCTTTATTTATAAATGAAAGTTAGGAGTTTTAATATGTCAAACAACATTTCTGAAGAAAAGAAGGTGTTGTCATTTTCAGTCTTCGCGGCTGTCGCATTTGCAATTACAGGAATCATCTTAGGTTATTTTACAAGATCACAGATTATACTTTTTGACGGCCTATATTCATTAGTGAGCGTCGTTTTATCATTTTTATCTGTTTTGGCAACCACATTTATTGGAAAAAAAGACCACAAGAGATATCCCTTCGGTAAAGATATTGTTGAACCACTGGTAATAATTTTAAAGTACTCGGTAATCCTAATCCTAGTTGCCGTATCGTTGGCAGGTGCGATTGTTTCCATTTTAAATGGAGGGCGTGAAGTAGCTCTGGGATCAGCCCTTATATATTCTGGTGTCGGAAGCTTTGCTTGCCTCGGAGCATACTTGTATCTGAAATTAAAGAGCAAAAGTTCCGGTTCAAGCTTGGTAAAGGCCGAATCAAATCAGTGGTTTATGGATACCCTGGTAAGTTTTGCAGTTTTAATCGGATTCTTGCTTGCTTCTTTATTGGACAGGAACACAAGATTTTCAATGATCATTCCTTATATAGATCCTATTATGATGATTCTTATTTCAATTTACTTTCTTAAGCTTCCTTTAGCAGGAATACGAAATGCGCTTGGAGAGGTTCTTGAAATGACCCCTTCCGGCAAGCTTCCCAATAACATAAAAACTTACGTGAAAAACATGGAGGTTAAATACGATATGAAGGAATCCTTTGTCAGGATTGCCAAAGTAGGTAAAACTCTCTGGGTTGAAATTGATTTTGTCGTTAAGGATTCTGAAAAAATCAAGACCATAGCCGACCAGGATAAACTTAGGCAAGAATTATCAGACTATATAAAAACCTATAATAACAACGAATGGCTGACTGTCTCATTTACAAACAACAGAAAGTGGGCAGTCTAAATATACAAGGAGCTTAAATACAATGAACAAAAAACTGATTTTTCTTCTAATCTCTATTGCAGCTATTATTTTCCTGACATCATGCAGCAACGAAACTGAACTCAGCAGTGAAAATGACGACTACTATGAAGACTGGAAAATGCATGACGAGATTATAAAGAACAACAGATCTATTTATTCAAATATCGAGAAGGATCTCGAGAGGCGCGCACATACGATTGACGACCCTTTAGTAATTAAAAATCCTTACGGTCTAGTACCTCTGTCAGCAATAGTCGCATTTACGACTGATTATGAAGCATCAGTGAAAATCACGGTTAAAGGCGATACGCAGAATGATACCTTCACATACGAGTCCCCCATGGATAAGGTTCATATTATACCGATAATCGGCCTGTACCCATCTAGAGAAAACGTGGTAGAAATCAATTTGATGGTTGACGACAATTCTGTGGATTCAAACCAAATTACAATAGCAACAGATTCTCTGCCTGATGAACTCTTAGATGCAGTGTCCTCAACATACTCAAGGGAAGATCCTGTAAAAGACTTTACTGTGGTATCAGGTGGTCTTTATAGAAATCCATACGCATTTGACTCTTCAGGCAATATCAGATGGTACATTGAAGTAGAAACAGACCCCCACGGGTATTTCCCATTATCAGATGACAGGTTTGCAATTATTGCGGGTTACTCTATGATTGATACAGAGACCAGGCAATATGCCCCTTACATATTTGAAATGGACTTTTTAGGCAGACTTTACAAAAGCTATTTGGTAGAAAAAGGCGCTCATCATGAGGTCGCTGAGAAAAAGCCTAATGGCAATCTTTTGGTTCTTGCAAACTCCCTAGAGGGACATGTTGAGGACACTATAATCGAAATAGATAGAAATACCGGAGAAATCATAAAAGAACTTAACTTTGGTGATATCATAAATGACACGCCTTACAACAAAGCCTATGATTGGGCTCACATCAATTCACTATCATATAATGCTGTAGATGATACTATGGTACTATCTCCTAGAGATGTTTCTTCTGCAGTTAAAATTAATTGGAGCAATGGAGATTTAATATGGATATTATCTGATCCAGCTATTTGGGCTGATACTGAATATATTGATTATGTTCTAAAACCTATTGGAGATATTATCTGGCACTATGAGCAACACTCGGTTTTCGAAGAAAAAAATATTGATTCAAGACAAAATGAATTAAATTTATTTATGTTTGACAACCATGTTATAAGAAACGATCTTGTAGATATTGAGATAACTGAGGATGCAGGTCGGTCTGCTGTTGTTCATTATTCAATAGATGAGTCAAACAAAACTGTAAGACAAGTAAGAAGGTACCCAAATTCCTTAGCTTTCATCACTTCAAATTACAACCTTTATATCGCAAATAATCGAATTATCGCAAACCATGGCAGTTTGAGGGAAAGTATCGAAGACCCAATTACCTCCATGTGGGGAGAAATCTATGAATACAATTATTCTACAGGAGAGCTTGTTCGGTCGTACTGGCTTAAATATGGTTTTTACAGAGCATATAGTCATGACATTTCTGATGTAATCCTTAAATAACAAAACGCACACCTTTAATAAAGAGTGTGCGTTTTTGCTATTTATTCTATTCTTGAATACCATGCTTGCTTTTATAATCTTTAATAGCAGCCTTGATTGCTTGTTCTGCGAGAACAGAACAGTGAACCTTCTCGTGTGGCAGACCGCCCAGTTCATCAATTACCATGCTGTTTGTTAGTTTTTCAGCCTCTTCAAGAGTCTTTCCCTTTATCATTTCTGTTGCTATGCTGCTGGTTGCTACGGCTGCTCCGCATCCAAATGTCTTGAATTTGACATCGACAATGACTCCATCTTCGATTTTCAAGTACATCTTCATTATATCTCCACATGCAGGAGATCCTACTTCACCTACCCCATCAGCGTTATCCAACTCGCCAACGTTTCTTGGATTTTGAAATTGATCTATTACTTTATCTGTATACATTTTTATTCCTCCTTAAGCATTGTACAGCGGAGACATATCTCTCAATCGCTGAATTATTCCAGGCAGCTTATCCAACACAAAGTCTACCTCTTCTTTTGTAGTGTATTTGCCTATCGAAAACCTCAAAGATCCATGAGCGATTTCATGGGACAACCCTATCGCCAAAAGCACATGGGATGGATCCAAAGAACCAGATGTACATGCCGAGCCGCTTGAAGCTGCAATTCCAATCAAATCCAAACTTAGAAGTATCGATTCTCCTTCGATATATCTTATGCTGACATTCACATTGCCAGGAAGTCTTTTTTCGGGATGACCATTTAATTTCACTTCTGGTATAGAATCCAGTATTCCCTTTATCATATAATCCCTTAACTCTGTGGCCTGTTTAATTTGATCAGTTAAAGTGCTCTGTGCCATTTCGCAGGCTTTTGCAAAACCTGCAATTGCAGGTGTATTTTCAGTGCCGCCTCTTTTTTTCTTTTCTTGGGCTCCACCATGAATCAGGTTGTCGATCTTAACACCTTTTCTTACGTATAAAGCGCCTATGCCTTTAGGCCCATAGATTTTATGACCGGAAATTGACATCAGATCCACTCCCAAATCTTTAACATCGATATCAACGCTTCCTAATGCTTGAACTGCATCCGTATGAAAAAGAACTTTATTTTCCTTGGCAATCTTTCCAATCTCTGCTATCGGTTGAATTGTTCCTATTTCATTATTCGCAAACATTACCGTAATCAATATGGTGTTTTCTCTTATGCTGTTTTTTAAATCATCCAAGTCTATCAGCCCGTATTCATCTACAGGTAAATACGTAACTTCGTAACCATGTTTCTCAAGGTATTTACATGTGTGCAATACTGCATGATGTTCCACAGTAGTAGTAATTATATGATTGCCTTTGTCTTTATTTGCAAACGCTGTACCTTTTATTGCCCAATTGTCAGATTCAGTTCCTCCACTTGTAAAATAAATCTCTTTGGCTTGAGCCCCTATAATACTTGCCACTTTTTCCCTTGAATCATCTATTACCTTTCTGGCGTCTCTTCCATAAGAGTATACACTGGAAGGGTTCCCGAAATTTTCTTTCATATGAGGCAACATTTCATTTAACACTTCGCTGTCCAGCGGTGTAGTTGCTGCATAGTCAAAATATCTTCTTTGCAAACAAATCAGCTCCTTTTAGCTTCGTTAAGATTTTTATCGTATTTGTCTAATAAATCTCCAAGTGTAATATGATCTATAACACTGTTTATGCTGTCATTAATTTTCTCCCATATTTCTTTGGTGACACAAAGGCTGGATCTTTTGCAATCGTAATTTTCTGTTCCACCGACACAAGAAGAAAACTCTATAGGACCTTCGAGAGCTCTGATCACCTCTCCCACTGTTATATCATACGGGTCCTTAGATAGCCTATAACCGCCTTTAGGACCTCTATGACTGGTTATCAGCCTCTCTCTTTTTAATATCGCAAACATCTGCTCAAGGTACGCGTCAGAATAATCAAGTTCTTCGGCAATGTCTTTCAACGATGTTGTGCCCATCTCGTAATTTACAGCCAACTGATACATGGCCATGACGCCGTATCTGCCTTTTGTGGATAGTCTCATATCAACCCTCCATTATATTCCCTACTATTCCACTCGGAATATGGTAATACTATCATATGGGAATATTAATTGTCAATATATCGAAACAAAAAAACACGGCTGGATACATTGTATCAAGCCGTGCAGAGCTATTTCAAATTGCTTTTTTAAGCCATGAACATTTCTATATCGTCTTCTACGCTTCCGATTCCCGCAATGCCAAAATTCTCTACAAGCACTTTTGCAACATTTTGTGACAAGAAACCTGGAAGTGTAGGACCCAGGTGAATATTCTTTACTCCCAGATAAAGTAGTGCCAACAACACTATTACAGCTTTTTGCTCATACCATGCAATATTATAGGCTATTGGAAGTTCATTTATGTCATTAAGCTCGAATACTTCTTTTAATTTTAAAGCTATCACAGCCAGAGAGTACGAATCATTACACTGTCCCGCATCAAGAACTCTCGGAATGCCTCCAATATCCCCTAATTCGAGTTTATTGTATCTATATTTTGCGCAGCCTGCTGTTAGGATTACCGTTCCTTCAGGAAGCTTTTCAGCAAATTCAGTATAATAGTCTCTTGATTTCATTCTACCGTCGCATCCTGCCATTACGAAGAACTTCTTGATTGCGCCTGACTTAACAGCATCCACTACCTTATCCGCTAAAGCAAATACTTGAGCATGGGCAAAACCACCTATAATTGTTCCCGTTTCAATTTCAGTTGGCGATTTCAATTTTTTTGCGTGTTCGATTATCTCAGAGAAATTTTTGTTTCCATCCTGGTCTGCTTCAATATGTTTGCATCCAGGATACCCAGAAGCTCCTGTTGTGTAGATTCTTGATATTTGATCTTCTTTAGGAGGCACTATACAATTTGTAGTAAACAGTATCGGACCATTGAAGCTTTCAAATTCCTCTTTTTGCTTCCACCAGGCATTTCCATAGTTCCCAAAGAAATGATCATACTTCTTGAAAGCCGGATAATAGTTTGCAGGCAACATCTCTCCATGAGTGTATATATCTACACCGGCGCCTTTACTTTGCTCCAACAATTGCTCGAAATCTTTCAGATCATGACCTGAAACTAGAATCCCGGGATTGTTTCTAACTCCAATGTTAACTTCAGTTATTTCAGGGTTGCCATAAGTTCCTGTATTAGCCGCATCAAGCATTGCCATTGTATCTACGCCGAACTTTCCTGTTTCTAAAGTCAAAGCTACAAGATCATCTGCACTCAGGCTATCATCCAAAGTAGCTGCAAGAGCTTTAACCATGAACTCATAAATATTTACATCTTCTTTACCCAAGTTCAATGCATGCTCAGCGTAAGCAGCCATTCCTTTAACCCCGTAAATGATAAGTTCCCTCAAAGATCTTACATCTTCATTTTCAGTTGCTAAAATTCCTGCCTCCGGAGCCAAAGATTTAGCTATTATTCCATTATCGTCAGTTGCGCTCCATAAAGCTGCATCGTGAAGGCCCTCTAAAGACACTCCATTTTCTGATAAGAATCCTTTTAATTCTTGTTTTATTTCCAGACCTTTTCTTATATTGTTTAAAATTGCCTGATCGTCAAAATTTGCATTTGTTATTGTCATAAAAAGACCTGTCATAACGTAGTGATTCTTATTTGGCATTTCAACTCCTGCTTGCTTACCTCTGATAACAAGCTGCGAAATCCCTTTTAGGGTATATACCATTAAATCTTGTAAATTAGATACTACATCGGTTTTACCACAAACACCCTTTACAGTACAACCTGTTCCCTTTGCTGCTTCTTGACACTGATAACAAAACATACTCATAATCTGTATCTCTCCTTTGTCTTTATAATAAAGTTTTTTGTTTTTTGAACTGTCTTTATGTTAACTAAAAACTTCAAACAATTCTGTTGCCGGGGATACAGATTCTCTTTTTTTTTAATTTTCTTTTGTATTTTTATCGGTTTTATCAACAATATTTATATTTTTTAAATCAAAACCTGTCGGATCTTGGAACAGCCTCAAATCAAAGAACTTTGCCGAAACCATGACATGTTCAAATATTTCAGCTTGAATATTTTCATAGTTAACCCAATCGATATCATTGGTAAAAGCATAAATCTCTATTGGAAGTCCCTTGTCTGTAGGCTGCAGCTGCCTGACTATCTGGAATATTTCCCTGTGTATCTTAGGGTGGTTTTTCAAATATTCCCCTATATACGCTCTGTAAATTCCAACATTCGTAATAGCATCAGCACCCTTTTGGCTCATTCTTTCAATGTTTTCTTGAACAAAGCTGCTAACAAGGCTAATGTTTTGGAATTTTTTCATATCCGACGGCGAGCAAAACTTTACGCTGTTTACATCTATATGTACAGATCTCATAATCCTCCTGCCACCTGATTCTTGGATCCCTCTCCAATTTTTGAATGAATCGCTGATAAGAGCATATGCCGGTACAGTGGTAATAGTCAAATCAAAATTTTTCACCTTTACTGTATTCATGCTTATTTCTAAAACATCTCCATTTGCGCCATAGCTAGGCATCTCGATCCAATCGCCAATTCGCAGCATGTCATTTACAGAAAGCAATACTCCTGCTACCAATCCCAATATCGTATCTTTAAATATAAAAGAAAATACTGCAGCCATAGCACCAATTCCACTTAATAACACAAAGGGGTTTGTTCCCATCAAGCTTGCTATAACAGATATACCGACTAGAATATAAATCGTTATTTTTATAACCTGTAAAAATCCCTTTATAGGTTTTTCTTTGGAAACCTCTAGTGTTGAGTAAATATCATCTATGGTTTCAAGCAAGCATCCTACCACTTTGGCAATGAGCATAAGCATTAATATGGACGTTGCCAGCTTGAACCCCTGTGCCAATGATCCTAAGTGAGAAGCGCCCCAATAAAAAACCATCAACGGTATGAGACCTGTAGATTTCTCGAAGACTTTTCTTTTCAGCAGATAATTGTCCCACTTTAATCGATTTCCTTCAATTCGTCGAGCAATTATCGGGAGCAATATCTTCTTTGCTGCAAAATATGCTAAAATACTTATTGATGTCAACATGACAAAAGTAATTATTATCCCAAAAACCTCAACCAATCCTTCAGACATCTGATATCTATCCAATATCAACTCTTTAATTCTTTCGATTTTCTTCCTCCCCTTTCATTCACGTACTTTTAGGTTAACACAAATGGTTCATGATACTCAAATTCTTTCTATATAAATTTGCTGACTGGCATCCGCAACTAGATTCTGATAGTGAATATTCGATACCACCAAATATACAAAAGCAGGCTCCCACGAGCCTGCTTTTTTTACTTGTCGCTATTTACTAATGCTTCATCTTGAACAGCTGCATTTATAGCTTCATTTAGGAAATGTTCTTCTTCAACTTCTCTTAATTTCTTTCTTACTGCCTCCTCTATTTCATATTCCTGACTAAACCCTGCATTCAGGGAATAAATCAATAATAATAAAATAATCGCAAAGGGCAATCCTGTTAGAACAGAGGCAGTTTGCAGAGCAGTCAATCCTCCACCTATTAACAGCGCTGCCGCTACCACTCCTTCCATTACTGCCCAAAAAACCCTCTGTGGTACCGGTGAGTCAAGTTTACCGCCTGATGTTAGATGGTCGACTACCAAAGAGCCAGAATCTGAGGAGGTCACGAAGAATACAGTGACGAGTATTATTCCAACGACGGAAAGCAGCTGAGTCCAAGGCAAATATTCCAGCATGGCAAACAGAGCTATCGAAACATCTGATGATACTGCTGAGGCTATATCGCCAATCCCATTGGTCTGCAGATAAATTGCAGTTCCTCCAAAAACGCTCATCCAAAAAAACGACAATAATGAAGGCACTAGCAGCACCCCTAGGATAAACTCCCTTACGGTTCTTCCTTTGGATATACGAGCTATAAACATCCCTACAAAAGGAGACCAGGATATCCACCATGCCCAGTAAAATATAGTCCATGCTCCCTGCCAATTTGTATCTCTGAATGTTTCTGTCCACAAACTCATTTCAACAAAGTTAGACATGTAATATCCGATATTTTGTGTAAATCCGCTTAAAATATATACAGTAGGTCCTGCAATAAGTATGAAAAGCATGAAAACTCCAGCTAATACCATATTGATTTCACTGAGGCGTTTTACTCCACCATCAAGCCCCATTACTACAGACGCTGTTGCCAAGCCTGTTATTCCAATTATCAAACCCACTTGAATCCCTGTACTGATATTTATCCCAAATAAAAAATTCAGGCCTGCATTCACTTGAGAAACGCCTAGGCCCAAGGAAGTAGCTAGTCCGGTAAGCGTCGCAAGAACTGATAGCACATCAATCACATTACCCCAAAATCCATATATCTTATTGCCAATCAATGGGTAAAATACAGATCTTATCGTCAAGGGCAACCCTCTGTTGTAAGCAAAAAATGCAAGTCCCAACCCTACTATAGAGTAAATTGCCCACGGATGTATGCCCCAGTGAAAAAAAGTTGTAGCCATTGCCGCTTGTGCCGCCCGAGGAGCGCCTGGATCAATGCTTCCGAACATGGGAGATGGTGACCCGAGGTGGCTTATAGGTTCACCAACACTCCAAAACAGCAGACCTATTCCCATTCCCGCGCTTAGAAGCATTGCATACCAACCAAATTTACTAAATTCCGGTTGAGCGTCATTACCTCCTATTCTGATGTTACCGTATTTGCCAAATGCAAAATACAGAGCTGCTATAATAAATAAGTTTGCAGCCAATATAAAAAACCATCCTGCATTTTTAGTAATTCCACTCATAATGGTTGCAAAGGTTCTTTCGGCTACATCAGGATATATAATAGTTAAAGAAATAAATACCACTAAGAAAATTGCTGATATCAAAGTTACCTGCGGATGAATGTCAAACCCGAAACCCGCCCAATTTTTCTCACCCGGTTCCTGCTTGCCCTTTTCATCGAATAAAGACGTTGTTGGTCTGATTTGAAGTCCCTTAAAGGGCTTTCTGTTCTTGATAGCTTTTTTTCTGGCTTCTATCTCCGCTTTTTGAAGTTTTCTTGCCAATTCCCGCTTAGAAGCCAATCTTCTTTTTTTATCGTCATCCATAATATCATCCCCCCGAAATTCACATAATTCTTTTAAATATAAAGATTTTATACCCTTTAATGTTTAGATAAAACCCATTACAGCCTCTCCCCAATAAGTCTTGGACTTATCTGCTGATATTGCTTATAATGATTTTAACTATAAGAAATTGAGGGGATTTTATGGAATTTAAGAAAAACAGTGATAAAGGCTTTATCTTTTATACAATACCTTCCTTTGAAGACACAGGACTGGTCAAACATTGTTTTACCTCCAGGCTGAATGCAGATTATGACGGAACCTTAAATGCTTTCGATTTAAACCCTAAAAAAATAAATGAAAGCGAACAGGTTATAAGCAACTATAAAAAACTCTCATCAACTTTAAACATACCTTTTGACAGTTTCACGCTGTCCGACCAGGTTCATGGGGATAGAGTCCACATAGTGACAAAAGCTGATAAAGGAAAAGGATTAAGCAAAAAAAGTTATATCAAAAATGCAGACTCCCTGATAACAAATGAAAAGAACATAGCTTTGACAACATTTTATGCTGACTGCGTACCAATATATATACTCGATCCTCTAAACAAGGCTATCGGACTGGCCCATGCCGGTTGGAAAGGAACTGTAAAAAAGATAGGGGCCAAGACACTTAATAAAATGACCTATCAATTTGGGACAAATCCAGCTGATTGTCTCGTTGCTATTGGTCCTTCCATAGGTCCTTGCTGTTTTGAAGTTGGATTTGAAGTGGCTGAGATATTCATTAAGAATTTTACCGACTCTCTTTCCCATATAACAAAACAAGAAAACCACAAATACCTTGTGGATTTGTGGTCAATAAACAAGAAGGAGTTTGTCAAATTGGGTGTGCCGGATAAAAATATATCAGTTAGCAGTCTTTGCACTTTATGTAATAAAGAAGTATTCTTTTCATATCGAGGAGAGCATGGAGATACGGGCAGAATGGCAGCCGTATTGATGCTGACTTAAAAAACTCCCGTTCAAAGGGAGTTTTTTAATTTGCTTTATATGCATTCGGTAATATCGTCCATAACTTGGCAGTAAACTCCCGAAACGCTTTTTCCAGGCTTCATGACATTTGATTCACTCAGCTCTACACCTATTTTTTCAGCTACATCCCCAAATATCTTAAATAGTTTTTGCTGGTCTTCTATGGGCCAGTCATTCAAAGCTCCAGGAATGTGATATGAAAGATTTGCTATCTGGTATCTTTCCTTCAAATCCTTGGATATACAAATCGTGGCACAGTCTAGAATCGAATTTATGATTCCATCCAGAATATATTTCTCCAAGATGTCTTCAGTCTTAATTAAAGCCTCTTCAATTTCTTTTCCACAGGTTATGATATAAGGATACAGCTTTTGATTTTTTTCTGTCGCTTTTGCTAATTCACGAGAGTTAAAAACCTCTCCTTTGATTTTTACGCTGTTTTCAGTCCTGCTTTCTATTTCTGTTTCGAAATACGCTCCCTTGGGTTTTGCAATTTTCAAGGCTTTCTTCATAAGCTTATTGAGTTTTTCATTCATTCCTTTTCGCTTTCTCAATTTCAATTTTTCTATCAGCATGTCTTCATCCAAATAAAAAGGCAGCTTATCAACTAATATAATCCCCATAAAAATCTCCCCTTTATGTATTTACTATATCGTTGGTTTAATTATAACAAACATTTCATCTTACCTCCAGTAAAGTAGCCCTTCTTTTCCAAATATCCTGAGAGCAATCAACTTGTTGTCAAACAAAACCGGTGAACAATATAAATTCACCGGTCTGTTTGATATTTAATGTTCATACATGCTAAATTGCCATGTTATCCCATATTTATCCACTACTGATCCGTAGTATTTGCTCCAAAATGTTTCTTGAAGGTCCATCTCGACTTTTCCTTCCGCTTTTAACTGATTAAAGGCTTCAGTAATTTCGTCCATATCATCTGTAACCACTGTCAAACTTATGTTGTTGCCCTTTACAAGCGGCATACCTGGAAAGGTATCTGAAAACATCACTATGTCTCCACTGATTATAAGCTGGGTATGCATAACGAGATTCTTTGACTCCTCTGGCAAACTGAAGCCGGGATCCTCCGGTGCATCTCCAAATGTCATGATTTCCGGTTTATCGGTTTTAAAAACTTTTGAATAATACTCAACGGCTTCTCTACAATTGCCATCAAAATTGATATAAACTTGCAAGCTCAATGAATTCATCTCCTTAATTTTCGATATCTGATTTTTACCCACAAACTTTCTAGTTTATTCAATGTTTATAACAACGATTGAACTTGACCTATAACAAAATCAAACCACAATTTCCACATAACTCCCTGATGCACTTTTTTTGACGATCAGTTTTTTATCTATTCTTTCTTTTAGTTCACTTACGTGAGATATTATTCCCACTAGCCTGTTTCCGCTGCTCAAAGTGTTTAAAACATCGATAGCCTGTTCCAGGGATTCGCTGTCTAACGCTCCAAAGCCCTCGTCTATGAACATTGCATCTAACTGGATTCCTCCTGATACACTCTGTATCACATCAGACAGTCCCAATGCCATTGCTAAAGACGCTTTGAAGGATTCCCCTCCGGAAAGGGATTTCACGCTTCTTATCCTTCCCGTATAATTATCCATTACATCCAACTCAAGTCCTATTTGACTTCTAAGATTATCCGATTCGTCCTGCCTCAAAAGCTCATATCTGCCATCAGTCATTTTTGAAAACCTCTTGTTCGCTTCCCTTATGATCTTGCTGAAATATGCTCTTTGAATGTACATTTCAAATTTGATTCTCTGCTTGCCCTTAAGGTCACCATTGGCGGTCCTTGAAAGATTTTCAACCATTGCATATTCCGTTTCGCTGTTTTTATACTCTTCGTAGCGATTAACAAGTTTTTCCTTTATGCTTTTATTTCCTTTCAACCGATTATAAAGATCTCTGTAAATCCTTTCACTTTCCTTTCTTTTTTCAATGATTTCGGCTAGCAGCTTTCTTAATTCGATTATATCGACTCTCGCTTTGTTGGTTATTTCTTCTCTGATAGTTTTGATATTATTATGAATTTCTTGTAATTTATCGAAATATTCTTTGGAGTTTCTTTCAAGGTCCTTAATAACCTTTTCTGATACAAGGAAACTCTTGAAGCTTTCCTCTGAGTCGAAACCCCTCTTCTTTAGCTCTTCATTATATCTTTTATGATACTTTTCCTTTTCATTTGATAATGAAATCTTTTGTTCATTTAGTGTTGCTAAAATGGCCTTGTACTTATCTAGCTTTTCCTTATTATCAAAATACTTTTTTTGTGCAGCTTCATAGTTTTTTTTCATCTGTGTGTATCTGTTTCTATTCTGATCATATTCTATTACAGCCTCTTCTTTCGATGGGAATCCAAGCTGTTTTTCAATCGTTTCTTTTTTCCCTTCAGCAGAACTGAGAAATTCTTTTAGTCTGGCGATTTCATTGCCTGCCTTTTCAAGCATTTTATCTATTTTGCTTACTTGAGTTTCGTTCTCTTGCTTTTCTTCATTTGATTTTTTAATTTTTTCCATGTCATCTTTCAAAAGCAATTCTTCTGCTGTGATTGATTCTTTTCTCTTTTCAGCCAAAGACCTCTGCATGATTATAAAATCTGTTGCATCGTCGATTTCGATTTTTTTATCAGCCACATCGTATATCAGTGATAAAATCGACTCTTTCTTTTTGTTTTTTTCTGTCTTTTTAATCGATCCTCTTTCACTTATTGCATATAGCTCTTCCTTAGCATCATAGGCTGATTTTTTTGCTTCTTTCAACTCATCTTCAGAAGGAGCCTCGTCTTTTAGCGATGCAGGGCTTGGGTGTTTTTCAGATCCACATACCGGGCATGGCATTCCATCTTCTAGCTTTTGTGCGATTATGCCCGCCTGTTCCTTCAGAAAAAGATCTTCTAGATCTTCGAATACCTTTATTTTTTTTGCCACCAATCCTTTTTGAGACAAGTATTTATCTTGCAGGGTTTTGTGATTATTTTCTATTCTTCTATACATCTTCATTTCTGAATCAATTTTATTTATATCTTTAATAAATCTAGCTAAATTCTCCAATTCTCTGCTGTTTTTTTCAATTTTTATGGGCAAATCTTTATAACTATCGGCAAGTTGTAAAGCTCTTTGTATTTTATTCAGGTAGTCTTCTTTTTTATTCTTTAAATTAAATTCTTCCTCTAATTTTTGTTCTATTAGTATCTTTGTATCTTTTATTTCTTTTGTTAGTCTTTCAAAAACATCGTAACTATCAAGTTCTTTTTCAATTGACGCTATTTTTGTGGATAATTGTTGTCGGCATTCATCTAAAGATACTTCGTACTCATATTCAGATCTATAAATATTCACCTTAGGCTGAAGTTCATGGACAAAGCTATTTTTGTTGTTTATTTCTTCCACAATATCCTTAAACTTTTGGTTCTCAGCGTTGAATTTATCAAAAGCAGGATAAACGTGATACAAGGCATTTTTTCCCGATTCTATTTTTTTCAATTCTTCTTCTCTGAGCGTTTTCTCCCCTTCAAGGATTTTTATCTTTTGAGTCATCTCGTCAAGCAAGTCAAACCTTTTGTTGGCGGCTTCACCCTTTAAGATTTTTTCAGATATTCTATCGTATTCCAACTGCAATCCATGCATTTTTTCCGTAAGTTTTATTTCTTCTGTTTTATCTTCTTCTATCAGCTCATTCAAATAGCTGATAGCCTCGTCGATTTTATGTACATCCCTTCGCACCTGGTCAATTTTATAACCCAACTGACTTTCTTCAGAGTAAATTATATCCTGCACATATTGCAAAAGGCTGATCTTAATCTCATCGTAGGCGTTTCTTTTCCCTGAGGATAGTCTCTTTAATTCCTCTTGAAAATTTCTGTAGACACTTGTATTGAATATTTTCCTGAATATGTCGATTCGGTCGTTGTTTGAATCTAAAAGCAGCTTCAAAAAGTCACCTTGTGCGATCATGGCAATTTGTGAGAACTGGTTTTTATCTAATCCAAACAGGTCTTTTATCTCATTTGTGACTTTATCATATCCAGCGATTGGATTTTTGTCTTCATAAAATACGAGACTAGCGTTTTGTTTTTCGGTTGTTGTCCCGTCGCCACTTTTTTTATTGCGTTCATAAGCCGGATTTCTTGTCACCGAATATTTTTTGTCTTTGTATATGAAATCAAGCTCGACGAATGTTGGCATATCCGAAGATGCAAAGTCGCTTCTGAGCATAACCGGTTTTCTGTTTTCTCCGCTCGCCTCTCCATACAATGCAAAACAAACAGCATCGAAAATAGTCGTCTTCCCTGCACCGGTGTCACCGGTTATAAGATACAGACCTGACTGTCCCAGTTTAGAAAAATCTATTTCTTTATTGTCTCCATAAGGACCAAAACCGCACATCTTCAGTTTTAAAGGCTTCATATGACTACCCCCATATTTTCCAACAAACCCCTAACAAGTTCCTTCTGTTTATCTTCCATTTCTTCGTTGTTGTTAATCTTGTAAAATTCCTCAAAGAGCTGAAAAGAAGTCTTTTCTGTTACATCTTTTGCCACTGAATCAGCTTCAACTGTCTTGGTCCGAGAATTTTCAAAATCTATTTTCATCACATTAGGGTATACACTTCTGATCTTGCTTATAGCATCAATAATTTCTTCGTTATCAGTCAGTGTAGCATGTATGTAGTTGTCAAGTCCCTGGTGCTTGTGGTTCTCAGGATCCAGAAGATCCTTTAACGGTCCTTTTATTTCAACCATGTCCCTTAAAGGGGTCAGTGGGATCTTTGATATTTTAATATTCTTCTTATCTTTCATTTCAATTATTGTTACACTTTTCTCTTTCTTTGCTCCAGCTTCTGAAAATGAATATTTTAAAGGCGATCCTGCATATCTCACAGCATCTCTGCCTATGCTTTGTGGGTGATGAAGATGCCCAAGAGCTACATAGTCGAATATATCAAAAGCTGATGCCTCGACGTGGTCCAAGCCTCCAACTGATATGTTTTCAGAATCGGAACGCATAGGCTCAACCCCGGATGATACTACAAATTGATGCGCTATCAAAACGTTGCGCATTTTATCTTCAACCTTTGCATTGTCTATAACTGTCTTGACTGCCTGAGTATAGCTATCAATTTCATTTTTCGGGAAGTACTTTTTTACATGAAGTGGTTTGATAAATGGAAGCATATATATATTAACTAAGCCAAAATCGTCTCTCAGACTTAGAATATTCATTTCACCATTGAATACACCCGAAACATACACGCCTTCTGATTGCATAAGCTTTCTTCCAAAAGCGAGCCTTTCAGGGGAATCATGATTTCCACTTACCACAACTGCTTTCATTCCATTATGTACGATATCAGTTAAAAATTCATCTAATAACGCAACAGCTTCCCCAGGTGGCAAGGACTTGTCGTATATATCTCCCGCTAAAAGCATCACGTCCACTTTGTTATTTTGAGCTATACTCAAGGCTTGCTTCAGTATATATCTTTGATCCTCCAGCATATTGAACTCGTTGACCCTTTTACCTATATGAAGATCTGCCATGTGCATGAATATCATCTAATTTTCTCCCCCTTATTATCATATTTATATATTTTATCAGAGTTTACGCCTCTATGGGAATTCTATTTATTTACATCTTTAAAAAGCCTATGGATCGTCCAGCACTGAACTTACCATAGGCTCTTATTACTTGGTATCATTATTTGAATTTTCGTCTTCGTAGGCTTCATTCAAATTTACACTCTCACTACTTGACTGTCCTGAAGATTCGTCTTCAACCTTAACGCTGTCTTTATTAAAAGTTGACTTCTTCTCCATTTTGAAATTATTATCATCCGCTTTTTTTTTGCTGTTATTCACTATGGAATTCAAGCCTTTTTTCCTATCCTGATCCTTTTTCATACTATTAACCATGAAACCTCCTTTGAACTTTCTAGGTTCATATGAAATGATAAACGCTCCCGGTTCATAGTCGTGGATAATCTCAAGAAGTTCGTCCTCTCTGTTCCTCTTTGTTAGAATCTCCAAACGGTATCTAACGCTGTCCCTGCCTTCTCCTTGATAAACTGTTACTCCAAAGCCTTCACTTCTTAGTTTATCAATCAATTCCAGATCTCGATTAACTAAGTTTACCATGAAACTGTTGTATCCTATTGCCAGCTTATTTTCTATTATCCCACCCAGCTGCATGCCCACTCCAAACCCTACCGCATAAACAACCATTGCTAAGACGCTTTGATCTCCACTGAATACCAAGGATAATCCAAACACATACACCAAGGCTTCTATAAATCCCAAAAAAGATGCTATTCCTATCATGTTTTTCACTAAAAATAATGTTCTCAGGGTAAAAACCGGAACATAAATCAACTGCATTAGAATTATCAAAACTATTTCTCTCACGCTACCGATACTTCCTTTCTTATGTCTTGATACACTTATGTTAACACAACATACAAAAGATTTCATGGATCATGGGAGAAAATCAAAAATTTCTAATCAATTATGTTCAATATAATGTCAGTGCATTCTTCAACGTGGGTTTCCATTGCCATGTGACCAGCACCTTCTATTGTGTATAGCATGAAATGCGGCAAAATCCTCTCCACCCTTTCTGCCTGATCCAATTCAACCCATTTATCTTCAGTGCCCCAAATTCCATAAATCGGGACAGACATATTTTTATAGCTGTTAAAATCTATGCTGCCGGCACTTTTCACCATATCGACTAGCGCTCTCTCAGTACCCTCTATTTTTAACGGTAGCAAATATCCGTTAACTTCTCTTTCATCAGGTTGCCTTCCATAAGCTGATAAAAGTATTTCTTCCACTCGTTTCTCATTTATTAACAATCTATTTAAAAGCACTTCCATCCATTTTGAAGCTGGAGGGTATTTTAAAACCAGTGAAGTTACGCTAGGATCCCTATTAAAAAGAGCTCCTGCTACCAAGATCACCTCTTTAACCTTGTTTTCTTTCGCGACAGCCATAGTTGCCACTGTTCCCCCTCCCGTTGAATGGCCTACCAGAGTCCAATTCTCATTGTGCCCCATCAGATGACTCATTTCAATTTCATCGACTAACTTCCATAATAGATCGCTTCTGTTTTCTTGACTGTGATCAAACCCTGACTCCCTGCTACTGTATCCAAATGCCGGCAGATCAACCGCTATCACAAAATATCCCTTATCATTAAGTATATCTGCTGCTTTTTCCCATGAAAAAGTAGATCCGCCCAAACCATGAACCAGAAGTATATTTCCTCTTATATCCTCGCTTCTCCAAACCCTGTAATGAAGCTTAGTATCGCTTACATCCACGAACAAGCTATTGTAAAAGGGTCTTTCCAAATTCAATGTCTCAGATTGTAATGTTATTAAATACGGTATAACGCTTAGAATCAAAAAAATGATCATAATTCCACTAATCATATATTTCACTATTTTCATTTTTCATCACTCCCTATTGCTTCTCACCGTAATATTATACCCCTAAACCCTTTTATAATTCGCGGTTATTATATAATCCAATACTGAATAAGTATATTTGTGGGTATTTTCGTCATTGACTTTTAAAATGCTTAAATATCCTCAAATATATTCCTAACCGGTAATTTAACGGCAATCCAGCAAGCATCTATGGCATAATCTGCATTATTTTATGATATACTATTAGCATAAGCAGATTAACCCGCAATAAACGGGTGAGCGCAAGGGGCCGAAGATGCTGTGGCATCTGAGGTATTATCCATGTATTTATGATATTTAATATACCCTACTGGGAGGTGCCTTATGCTGCAAAGAATTAAGATCATTTATGAAAACAATAAAATCTGGATTTATCTTATCAGACATCTTTTGATATCTATGATTTTTGCAGCAACCGCTATACTCATCGACACTGGATATTTACCTGTCATGGATTTTATCCCAAGTGCGTTTGCAACAAATACTGATTTAGCACGAAGCATTCTAGCTACACTCGCAGGTGCACTTTTGACCATAACCACTTTTACATTTTCTACTATTATGGTTGTATTGACTATGTACTCGTCTAATTTTTCGCCTCGAGTCGTGGAAAACTTCCTTACAGACAAAGTTTCAATGAAGGTTCTGGGAATATTCGTAGGGGGATTTTTATACTGCATAACTACATTGCTTTTTATGCGTGATATCATGCAAGGATTACCTGTAATTTCAGCTACGATAGGAGTTATATATTCGATTTTATGCATAATATACTTCATAAAATTTGTTTATACTGTATCTGGTTCTATTCAAGCTTCAAAACTTATAAACAAGTTGTACCTCCAGGCTTATGAAATGATCGAAACAGGAATGGATTACAGACAAAAATTTGAAAGAATCGACGTCTTTGATGTCGACCAGTTCCCTAAATGTTTTGATGTACATTCAGCATCTTCAGGTTATTTAGAGCTTATAAATTTTGAAGGAATACTGGATTTAATAAAAAATATTGATTGCAAAATCGTCGTGCGGCCTTGTATCGGAGACTATATGGCTAAAAACATGAATCTGTTTTCAGTCTATTACAAAGAACAAAGTCAGCTGCCGGATAACTTCGATAAAAAACTTTATAACTGCCTTAGCTTGACGAGTCAAAAAATGATACTCGGCGACTACAAGTTTTCCATTCAAAAAATAGTTGAAATTGCGTTAAGAGCCATATCTCCCGGAATTAACGACCCAAACACAGCTATACATTGCATAAAGATTCTTGGTGTATTGCTTAGTAAAATAGGTGAATCAGATGGCAAATACACTTCGATTCAGTTTAAAGATTACAAGGGCAAGCTGATTTACGAGGACTTTAACTTTGAAAAAGATCTATACAATACCTTCTATCAGATAATTCACTATGGCAAAACAGATTTATCCGTAGTCTTTGCCTTATTTGAAGCTCTTAAGATAATAATGCTCAGTTGTTCCGAATCAAGTCTTTATAGTGTAAGAAATTTTGCGAAATATTTATTCGAAAGATGTGGAGATTTCCATGAAAACGACTTTGACAAGCTAAAGCTAGTAGATTATCTAAATGAAATAACAACTTTCAAATATCCAACAAATTAAAAAAGCTAGGAGAAAATTATGCTCACCATCGAGAACATTTCAAAAAGTTATGGCGTGAAAACGCTTTTTTCTGATATTACATTTACTGTAGACAATGAAAAGATAGGACTTATCGGGATTAATGGTACTGGAAAATCAACTTTATTAAAAATCATAGCAGGCATGGAAACGTCTCCCACCGGCAAGATTTTAAAAAGTTCCGGTATGAAAATTGAGTACCTCCCTCAAAATCCTGATTTCGATCTTGATTCCACTGTTATAGAGCAGGTCTTAAAAACCAGATCTCCTCTTATGGATGTAATAAGAGAATATGAAATAATCCTGGAAAAGTGTGCAAATCACCCTGATGACGATAGCTTAAATGAGGAAACGCTGCGCCTTACATCCAAGATGGATTTACTGGATGCTTGGGATGTGGAAAGTCGAATTAAAACAGTGCTGACCAAACTAGGCATACATGACTTCGACAAAAAAATATCTGAGCTGTCAGGTGGGCAGAAAAAAAGGATAGCTCTTGCTTCTGCATTGATTACGCCATGCGACTTATTGATTCTTGACGAGCCCACCAACCACTTAGACAACCTAATGATAGACTGGCTTGAAACATACCTTAAAAACTTGAAAGCATCACTTTTGATGGTAACCCATGACAGGTATTTTCTAGACCGAGTAGCTGAGAGAATAATCGAAATCAGTGATGGTTCCCTCTATTCCTATCCAGGTAACTATTCATACTATCTGGATAAAAAAACTGAGAGGCTTGCACTTGAAGCAGCAAATGAAAATAAAATGTTAAACTTGTACAAAAAAGAACTTGCTTGGATAAGGCGTGGGGCAAAAGCCAGAACAACTAAACAGAAAGCTAGAATCCAAAGGTACGAGACTTTGAAAGACTCTTTAAGCATCACTGAAAACAAAAACCTTGAAATAACCTCAGCATACAGCCGTTTAGGAAACAAAATAATAGAATTGAATAATATAACAAAATCCTTTGATGATAATGTAGTTATTGATAACTTTACATATACCTTTCAGAGTGATGACAGGATTGGAATTGTTGGGCCTAACGGAGTTGGGAAATCAACTTTGCTGAATTTGATAAACAGGAAGATCAATCCTAAATCCGGTTCTGTGGAAATAGGCGAGACCGTCAAGATTGCCTATTTTTCTCAAGAATCAGAGCATATCGATCCTAACCTGAGAGCTATCGAGTACATCAAGGAAACTTCTGAGTATGTCACCACTGCTGATGGAGCAAAGATCACCGCATCCCAAATGATGGAGAATTTTCTTTTTCTGGCGGATCAACAGTACAGTAAGATATCTAACCTATCAGGTGGGGAATTAAGAAGACTATATCTTCTTAAGATACTAATGAATGCACCCAATGTTCTGATATTAGACGAACCAACCAACGACCTGGATATCGATACCTTAAGTGTTCTCGAAAGCTATATAGATGGGTTTTCAGGCCCGGTGATCGCTGTTTCTCATGACAGATATTTCTTAGATAGAATTTGCAATAAAATCATGTCCTTTGATGGCAACGGAATCATCAGCCTGCATACAGGAAATTATTTCGATTATCTTGATGATATAAAAGAAGCTCAAACCATAGAACCTTCTGATTTGCTGTCAACTGATGATGACATCGATATTGATACCAAAGGACTACGTACCGGGAGAGAAAAGAAAAAACTCAGCTTCAAAGAACAACGAGAATATGATTCTCTTGAAAGTGAAATCGGCAAATTGGAGAATGAATTGGAAAAAATAGATTTGCTTATCAAAGAAAACGAAACAAATTTTGTGAAATTGCAGGAACTCTCAGATATGAAAGATTTAACAGAAGAAAAACTCATTAATAAGTTGGAACGAGAGGAATATTTAAAAAATCTCATCGAAAGCTTTAAATGAAACATAAAAACCTTATTTCAATCAAGGGGGAAGCCTTTTAGAAATAAGGTTTTTATATGCTATTTATAAAGGTTTTCGTAATTGTCCGCACGATTTTTCAAAAACCCTACAGATTCAAACAGCGGAGCCAGAGCCGCAGCTACGAAGCCCCCTGAAAATCCGTTGTTGTATAGATTCATTCCCCCATGGAGGTAAGATACGTTCATGGTCATTGACATGTGTAAAAAACCTGCAATGATTCCATGTATCGGACCGTAATGACCTGCGATGGGAGCTAATGTCGTGCCGAAAAGCGCAGCCAACAGGGCCACTGTAGAAGCTGTATCATATACATTGAACAGGGATGCTATGTATACTCCCAACAATATCGGAACTACATTTCTTAAATGCTTTCCATATGCTCCAAAGCCGACTACCGTGAAAATTCCACCTATTACAGGACCGTTTAAATCTCCTCCTAAGAGTATCACATAAAACATTGATAGAAATCCAAGTAAAGACATATTGATCAAGACTATACCGAAGCCGACTTGCGATACAAAATCAGAAGAAAGTCTTCCTGACAATTTAAATAAATCGGATAACCCCTTAAAGCTAAACTGATTTAAAAACAGTCCAATAAATAGCATCATGCTGAACATTATAATCAAAAACATGGACAGTGGTTCATTCATTCCGCTTAAAACATGAACTGCCGTCTCAGTCTGAAATCCAAGACCTCTAAGGGCCGCCATAAAGAACATTCCTATAATTCCTGCCGTAAATCCTATGTTGTAAATGCTATATCCTTGATGAAACAACAGAAAATGCGAAGCGAGTGGAGGCAAAACAAAACCAGCCATAAATCCTGCCAGGTTGCCCAATAAAATCCCTTGAATAAGATTTAGCTCAATCCCAAATGTTATGCAGCTAATCAAAGGACCTAGTGCTGTGCTGAAGAGAGCTTGAACTATGTATTTATCGAATGATTCTTTTTTAAAGACAGAATATGTGTACACACCAGCCATTATTCCCCATGTGTTGTAAAGGTTCTTGCCGAAAAATGAAAAGCCTGCCAATGTCAACAATGCCGCTATCATAGGACCGTTCATTTCTACTTTATTGACTCTGGCCACTATTATTCCCACCATTGTTATTATGGCACTATTAAATAATGAGGAGCCTATATTTGCTATCTCAAAATAGTCGGTGACAAGAGTACTAGGAGATACTATAATGAGCTTCATTCCTGACATTATTTCTGAGGGGGTATTGAATACCAAAGATGAAATCAACAAAAACAAAGTCATCATTGCCATAACCATGTACTTAAGTTTATCTGTTACTATAACATTGTTGATATATAGCACTTCTTCTTCTATTAAGATTTTTTCTCTCGACTCTATGGCGCTGTTTTCTAAAACTGCTTCCCCATCCTGCATTAACTTATCCTTGAACTCCATATTCTATAAACTCACCTCAGAAATTATTTATTAGAAATCATTAGTTGCTTACATATTGTATACAATATTATTATACACTATGTAACCAATATCACATTGTATATTTGACACAAAAAATTGATTAAATTTTGTCTAAAACTTTAGAAACGATTACAAAGAAAATCCTAGCATTCCAATCTTTACTGTACCTTTGATAATTCCAAAATTTAATGATCTTTTTATATACTATTGAACTATGGTTTATGATAAAATCATATAGATACAAAGATAAAGTACAGGAGTGATAATGTGGATACAGACAAAATAAGGAAGTCATCAAATTTTATTTACAGCATCATCGAGGAAGATATCAAGAACAACACATTTACAGATAACAGGGTTCACACTAGGTTTCCACCGGAACCTAATGGATACCTTCACATAGGGCATGCTAAAGCTATCTTATTGAACTATAATACGGCTAAAAGATTCAATGGAAAATTTAATCTGCGATTCGATGATACTAATCCCGTGAAAGAAGACATCGAGTATGTTCAATCTATAAAAGAGGATATCGAGTGGCTTGGCGCGAACTGGGATGACAGGTTGTTTTTTGCATCCGGATACTTTGATCAAATGTATTCATATGCAGTCGAATTAATAGAAAAAGGCTTAGCATATGTAGACGATCTTTCACCGGAAGAGATTAAGCTTTACCGTGGGACATTGACTGAACCAGGGAAAAACAGCCCATACAGAGATAGGACTGTTGAAGAAAACTTAGAATTATTCGAAGGAATGAAAAACAGAAAATACGATGACGGATCAAAAGTCTTAAGAGCGAAAATCGACATGACCAGCCCCAACATCAACATGCGGGATCCCATAATTTACAGAATATTAAGAGCATATCACCACAACACAGGAAATGCATGGTGCATATATCCAATGTACGATTATGCTCACCCAATAGAAGATGCCATAGAAGGCGTAACTCATTCTTTATGTTCTCTGGAATTTGAAGATCACAGACCATTTTACAACTGGGTCCTATCAAATATCGACGATTTCAAAAAAGAACCTCCCAAACAAATCGAATTTGCAAAATTGTATCTTACGAAGACGATTGTAGGTAAAAGATTTCTTAAAAAGCTTGTGGACGAAAAGAAGGTTGACGGCTGGGATGACCCTCGCCTGATGACAATAGCCGGAATGCGCAGAAGAGGAATAACTGCTGAAGCTATTCAAAATTTCTGTGATGAAATTGGAGTTGCAAAATCAAATAGCACCGTGGATATAGCTATGTTTGAACATTTTGTCAGAGATGATTTAAAGCCTAAAACATCCAGGTGCATGGCAGTTTTAGATCCAATAAAACTGGTTATAACAAATTTGCCCGATGACCATTTAGAATGGCTCGAAATTAAAAACAACCAAGACAATGACGAATTAGGCCATAGAAAGATGCCTTTTACAAAAAATATATATATAGACAGGGATGACTTCATGATCGACCCTCCCAAAAAATACCACAGATTATATCCAGGAAATGAAGTTAGACTTATGGGAGCTTATTTCGTTAAATGCCATGATTATAAATTAGATGACCGTGGGTATGTAACAGAAATACACTGCACGTACGATCCTGAAACAAAATCAGGAAGCGGATTTACAGGAAGAAAAGTTAAGGGCACCCTTCACTGGGTAAGCGCAAAGATTAACACTGAAGCTGAATTTAGAATTTATGATTATCTGATTGACGACCAACCTAATGATATGGTAGAAGATGCACAAAAACATCAATTAAATCCGAACTCTCTAGTTATTAAGCGGGGATTTGCAGAAACCTATTTGTCTGAATCTAAACCTATGCAGCGGTTCCAATTTGTCAGACATGGATATTTTTCAGTTGATCCTAAACACACCTGTGAGTCAAATTTGGTTTTCAACCTTATAGCTAACTTAAAAAGTTCCTGGAAGCCTGTGTGAAAAAGCCGCAAGAGTCATTTTTATGATTCTTGCGGCTTTAGCCATTCAAAAAAGCGTATATTATCAAAAGAATAAAGCTAATCATTATCAGCACAGCTTTATTTGACTTAACTCAACTTTTTAAAACTCTGAGAATTGCAATATGATATGGAATTGCATAGATACCTGCAAGCTGATCATAAGCGTAATTTATTCTTTTAATCGAATCCTGTGATATAAAAGCCAAAACGCCATTGTTCAAGCCTACAGCGATTGCGCCACTTCTCAAATCTTTGATATATACATCCAATGCAATTTGCTCATCTCTTATATATCCTTTGCTGCCAAGAACAAGTCTGAACGATTCACCCTTGTTCTTACGGGAATAAAAAAACTCAAGAAATGTATTTTCTTTCTGAATCTTCGTTCCATTTATCAATATATTCCTATACTCAGGTTTTACGATTCTAGTTAAAACTTCAATCTCTGATTTTAAATCTTTTAATGTAAAATACCTTCCCTCATATTTATCGTTCTCTTCTCGTATTTCACCGAACTTCTTTATCAAAAATTCTTTTATCACTTAATTTTTCAAGTCCGTCTCATTCACAAATTTTAGAGAAACGCTCATAAATTTTTGATCCTTCAAGTTAATCTCATCTGTATCATTCTCAGATATCGAAATATATAATTTACTGCTTCAATTCCTTCTTGTTCAAGATATTCATAGTCGAGCAATGTCAAGAATACTCCGTCAGATAGCTTGAAATTCACTTTAAGATCATCAAATAGCTCTATAGCCTCCGTATTCAAGAGCATAATGCCTGATTTATTATTTGAAATATTTTTAATGTTTTCTAGAAATCTCTTTAGTTCACCGTTAGCTGATGTCGCCTTGAACTCATGAACTTTTTTTCCTTTGGAACCAGCCAGGTCTATTTCAAATGACTCTAGTTTTCCTTTAGCTTCAGCATCTTCAGGGTTATTAGGCGCTGTTTTTATGACATCAGTAGGCGTCATTCGGCTTTTAAGCCTTGCACTTTCCAGATTTTTGTCCTGATTTTCTATTCCAGCTTTAATCTCGTCGGACAGTTTGGCAACCACTTGAGGTCCTACTGCTTTATCTGCTGATGGCTTATCTGCGTTTTTTACTATTATGTCATTTAGATACTCGCTAACGATTCTTTGTATTCTCACCTTTGGTACATCCCGACATTAATAGTATCGGCTTATTTAATGCATGTATACCCTTATTTTAATCAAATAACTAAGAGTCAGATTCCTTCGGCTTGAATTCTAGGAATTCTCCCAATAATAAAAAAAGCCGAAGACAAAGTCTTCGGCAATATGCTTACTCAGCAAGCTTTTTATATGTTGCCATTTTTTCTTTTGCATCCATCTCGGCTTTTTCAAACAGCTGTTCAGCCAGTGCCGGGAAGGATCTTTGAAGTGAAGTGTATCTTACTTCGCTTCTAATGAAATCTTGGAATGATTTTGTAGGCTCTTTAGAGTCAAGAACAAATGGATTCTTGCCTTGTTCCTTAAGCTCTGGGTTGAATCTGTACAAGTGCCAGTATCCAGTCTCTACAGCAAATTTAGTCTGCTCTTGAGTTTTACCCATTCCGCCTCTGATACCATGGTTGATACAAGGAGCATATGAGATTATCAATGATGGTCCATCATAGTTCTCAGCTTCGATCAACGCTTTCATAAACTGGTTCTTGTCTGCTCCCATGCCTACTTGAGCTATGTAAACATTACCGTAAGTCATGGCTATCAAACCAAGGTCCTTTTTCTTGTTCTTCATTCCTGATGCTGCGAACTTAGCTACTGCAGCAATAGGAGTCGCTTTAGATGCTTGTCCACCTGTATTTGAGTAAACCTCAGTATCAAATACCATGATATTGATGTCTTCTCCGCTTGCAATAACGTGATCCAATCCTCCGAATCCGATATCGTAAGCCCATCCGTCTCCACCAAATACCCAGACAGATTTTTTAATCAAGAAATCTTTCAAATCTATTACTGTCTTAATGCTTTTAGCACAATCCGTACAAGTCGCCTTAGCATCGGTCAGTACCGCTAACAGTTCTTTGGAAGCAGCTTTAGAAGCTTCTCCGTCTTTTTTAGTTTCAATCCACTTAGTAGCAGCAGCTTTGACTTTTTCATCATCACAGCACTCCATTATGTGGTTTAAAGCATTTTCTATAGTAGTCCTGTTCTTCTTCACTGCTATAGCCATACCGAAACCATACTCTGCATTGTCTTCGAACAAAGAGTTAGCCCAAGCTGGACCTTTGCCCTGTGCATCCGTACAGTATGGAGTTGAAGGAGCTGAACCACCCCAGATTGAAGAACATCCAGTAGCATTGGCTATCATCATTCTATCTCCGTAAAGTTGAGTGATCGCCTTTGCATAAGGAGTCTCACCACAACCTGCACAAGCTCCTGAGAACTCTAGCAATGGCTGAGCAAATTGGCTTCCTTTTACTGTTGTCTTGGCAACGATGTTATCTCTTACAGGAAGAGTAACCGCATAATCCCAGTTTTCTATTTGTTCTTCTTGTGTTCCTATTGGCTTCATCAACAATGATTTTTGCTTTGAAGGACAGATATCGGCACAATTTCCGCAACCTGTACAGTCCATAATAGAAACTTGAATTCTATATTTATAGTCTTCGAATCCTTTTCCAATGGTTTTCTTAGCCTCGAAAATCTCCGGTGCATTTTTCATTTCTTCCTCAGTTGCAAGGAAAGGTCTGATTGCCGCATGAGGACATACGAATGCACATTGGTTACATTGGATACAGTTGTCTATTTGCCACTCTGGCACGTTTACTGCAATACCTCTTTTTTCATAAGCAGCTGTACCTTGTGGGAAGGTACCGTCTTCTCTTCCAGTAAATGTTGAAACTGGTAGTACATCCCCTTCTTGTCTATTCATAGGTCTCAATACGTTTTTAATGAAATCAGGCTCATCTTTTGTAGAAACATGTGCCGGATTCTCCTTAGCATCTGCCCAGTCTGAAGGAACTTCTATCTTTACAAGTGCGTTGATTCCTTGGTCAACAGCTTGGTTGTTCATGTTGACAATGGCATCTCCCTTGCTTCCATAAGACTTCTTGATGGCATCCTTAAGATAGCCAATTGATTCGTCAAGATCCATAACCTTCGCCAGCTTGAAGAATGCTGATTGCATGATAGTGTTGGTTCTGTTTCCAAGACCTAGTTCTTCAGCTAGTTTTGTAGCATTGATTGTGTAGAATTCTATATCGTTGTTGGCGATAAATCTTTTCATTTCTGCAGGCAAATGCTCAGCTAGTTCTTCCGGAGTCCAGATGGTGTTAAACAAGAATGTACCACCCTTTTTCAACCCTTTAAGAAGATCATACTGGTATACATATGCTTGTGTTGAACATGAAACAAAATCAGCCTCATCTATCAGGTAAGTAGATTTAATCGGCTTTTTACCGAATCTCAAGTGAGAAATAGTAACTCCACCTGATTTCTTACTGTCGTAAGAGAAGTATCCTTGGGCATACATGTCTGTATTGTCCCCTATTACCTTGATTGCGTTTTTATTTGCTCCAACTGTTCCATCAGATCCCAATCCCCAGAATTTACATCTGATTGTTCCTTCCGGAGTTGTGTTGATAACTTCTTTTTCTTCCAGGGAAGTAAAAGTAACATCGTCAACAATACCAACTGTGAATCCATTTTTAGGTTCAGCTGTGCTTAAGTTTTCATAGACAGATAAGATTTGAGATGGAGTGGTATCTTTTGAACCAAGACCATATCTTCCGCCTACGATTACAGGCTTCTTATCTTTGTCGTAGAACAAGGTTCTTACGTCTTCATAAAGAGCATCTCCAAGAGCTCCCAATTCTTTACTTCTATCTAAAACTGAAATTTTTTCGACAGTATCAGGCAATACATCGAAGAAATACTTTTCTGAGAATGGTCTGTAAAGTCTTACCTTTATTACTCCGACTTTCTTTCCTTTTGAAACAAGATAGTCAACAGTCTCTTCGATGGTATCTACTACAGAGCCCATAGCTATGATCACTTCAGTTGCGTCTTTAGCTCCATAATAATCAAAAGGCTTGTATTCTCTTCCTGTCAGCTTTGTTATTTCCTTCATGTAGTCTGCTACTACATCAGGAACACTTTCGTAAAATGGATTTAATGCTTCTCTTGCCTGGAAGAATATATCTGGATTTTGTGCTGTACCTCTAGTTACAGGATGCTCTGGATTAAGGGCTCTGTCTCTAAATGCTTGAACTGCTTCAAAATCTAAAAGTTCAGCAAATTCTTCATATTCGATTTGCTCAATCTTTTGAATTTCATGAGATGTTCTAAAACCGTCAAAGAAATGAAGGAAAGGAACTCTAGTCTTAATGGCCGCCAAGTGAGCGATACCACCAAGGTCCATAACCTCTTGAACACTGTTTGAAGCAAGTAGAGCGAATCCTGTAGGCTTTGCAGACATAACGTCTGAGTGATCGCCGAAAATTGATAGTGCGTGTCCTGCAATTGCTCTTGCGCTAACATGGAATACTCCAGGCAGCAACTCTCCTGCAATTTTGTACATGTTTGGAAGCATTAATAAAAGTCCTTGAGAAGCAGTGTACGTACTTGTCAACGCACCAGCAGCTAAAGAACCGTGAACTGCTCCTGCGGCTCCTGCCTCAGATTGCATCTCAACTACATCTACTGTTTCACCAAAGATGTTTTTTTGGCCTTTTGCCGACCACTCATCCACCATTTCTGCCATATTGGATGATGGAGTGATTGGATAGATAGCAGCAACTTCGGTAAATGCATAAGATACATAAGCCGCGGCTGTGTTACCATCCATAGTTTTCATTTTTCTTGCCATGAATGAACCTCCTTATATTTCAATAAAAATTGTTAATGAAAATAAATGCAATGTACTAAAAACCATACGCTTTGGGGCGCAATAGCATGTCAATTATAACATAGGCATTGTACATTGTATATAGAATTACACACGAATTGACTTGTGTACACAGGATAATGTATGTCTTTTATTGTATATATAACTCGTTATGCCATATTTTTGGGTTATTTGTATATCCTTTTTCTTGTTTTAGCACATTTTTATTCAGGCTTGTTCATGAATGTGTATGTCTTTTTCAGAATACTCAATTTAATGTAACGGATTATAAGCCTCTATTGTTAAAAAAAAATACAATACATGTGCAGTTTTATTTGAAATAATTTTGCATAAATTCAGCTATTCCTTCGTTGGAATTTTCACCGGCAATATACTTTGATTTGTCCTTTATGGACTGATGTGCATTACCCATCGCGACTGAGGCTCCGGCTATTGTCATCATCGTCTCATCATTATGATTGTCTCCGAAGGCCATAAGATCTTTTGTATCTAGGTTATTCAAATTAAACAAATACTTGAGGGCTTCGCCTTTACTGACATCCTTGTGAGTTATATCCGTGTAGTTTTCTTTAAAATCGACATAGTTTATACCATCATAGCCTCTTAATGATTCTAAAATATTCATATAGCTTTCATCGCCGTCCGACATAGAAAATGTGAATATCTGATATATTTCTTCTTTCCTTAAAAGCTCTTTTTTGCCTTCAATAGATTTGAGCAGCATCAAATTAAAGGACTCCATGGGGTACTCACTCTTGTAAGCGCTAATATAATCTTCTTCGAAAGGAAGTAGATTATTTGAATAGTAGGTATCAAAGCTATCCCATTGAATCTTGAGAACGTCAGAATATTTATACATGTCTTCAATTATTTGATGCGCCGTATCCTGAGGCATTGGTTTCTTATAGATTACATAATCAAGGGCCACATCATAAACTATGGCTCCGTTGCAGCAGACTATATAATCGGCTTCTATCTGATTTGCATAAAATTTGCTTGCAGAATAACTTCTCCCTGTGGCAACCGATATTTTAATTCCTTCATTCTTGACTCTTTTAATTTCTTTTAACGTCTTTTGAGTTATGCGCTGCTTGTCATTCAACAAGGTTCCATCTAAATCAAAAGCTATCATTTTAATACTCATATTTTCTTCCTTCCTTTAATCATCACTCCCTTAATTATACCATATAAAAAATATTTATTGTTTGTCTATGCATCAAAATAAAAAACCAACTGTTAATATATCTCTAAATATAAAAGAGCAACCTCATCCAATGAGGTCACTCTAATATATTAGTTTACATGATTCTTACTGTATGGTATCCTTCATGCACTGCATTCAAAATTTTTCTTGGCGCCTCTGCGTCGCCTACAACGGCTATATTATCCATTTTATCGTACAGTTCATCCTCTAATCTGTTCTCAGATTTAAATCCTGCGGCTACAATAACGGTATCGCAGTCAACCGCATGATCCTCGCCGTCTTTTGTATATATCACTCTATCTTTTTCTATTTTTTTTACTTTGGCATTGCCTACTACAGCGATATTCCTTTCTTTTATCATATCCCTTAAGGCTTGATCATTATTCAAACAGTGATCTGCTATTGCCAAAATGTCGCCCAACATCTCTATAATTGTAACTTCCTCCGCTGTTTCTTTCATATAAGCTGCTGTCTCGCATCCGACAAGACCGCCACCTATAACCACTACCTTTTTGCCCGGTTTCTTCAGTCCCACCAGATAATCATTAGCTGACGATGCATTTTCTATTCCTTCTATTGGAGGCATTATCGGATTTGAGCCGGTTGCAATAACAACTTTGTCATATTTACCCGCTGGTATATCCTGTTGAGAACCTTCCTTGTTCAATTTAACATCGACTCCCAGCTTATCCAACTGTCTTTCCATATATGTTATAAGCTTCAATACATCATTTTTAAATGTAGGCAAACCTGCAGCCCATAAATTCCCGCCAAGTTTAGAATCTTTCTCCCATAGTTCTACCTCAAAACCTCTTTTTGCAGCTGCTATTGCAGTTGACATACCACCTGGTCCGCCACCAACTACCAGTACTGATTTCTTTTCATCAGTCTTTTCAGGCAATTGGTAATCTCCTTCTGCATAGCAAAGCGGATTTACGCCACAGTAGTAATGTTTACCTGAAAATCCAGCTAGCAGGCATTCGTTGCATCCGATGCAAGGGATTATATCCTCATAATCGCCGGCTTTAACCTTATTGGCCCAATGGGGATCAGATAACATCTGATGACCTAACACTACATAGTCAGTCACCCCTTCTTTAACAGCCTTTTCGGCCTTCCTAGGATCAAACATCTTCCCTTGTCCCAGCACAGGAATCGATACAGTTTTTTTCACTGCTTCAACAACATCCATTTGATGTCCCTCTTCTTGGTAAACTGTAGAAATCGCCTTGTACCAAGCTTCATAACAACCAACATCTACATGCAAGGCATCAACTCCGGCAGATTCCAATATTTTGGCCATTTCAAGACCTTCATCTAATTCTCGTCCACCTTCTACTCTATGCACAGGAGTAAATTTCACTAAGATAGGAAACTCAGGACCTACATTTTTTCTTATTGATTCTATGCACTCAACAGTAAACCTCATTCTATTTTCCAAATCACCACCATATTCATCAGTTCGATTATTCCATTGCGCAGAATGAAATTGATCTAATAAATATCCACCGTAAGCGTGCAACTCTACTGCATCGGCTCCGGCTAATTTTGCCAAATAGGCTGAATATCCTACTTTATCCACAAGATCTTTTATTTGATCTTTGGCAAAAGGCTTGCACTTTAAATCAGGAAACCAAAATGCTCCACAATCACCTGCAGAGTATGGAGGAGTAAAGGGGTCTGTAAACTGCTGCCTTCCTAGCCCAGGAGATATTTGCACGCATACCTTGGAACCATGGTGGTGGCATCTTTCAATCAGCATATTTAATCTCTCTACATTGTGAAAGTCACTAAGTTCCGTACACGGCCGAGGCTCATACTTGCTTGTTACTACATTGGCACCTGTAATTATCAAACCTGTACCGCCTTTTGCTCTTTCTTCAAAATAACGAATGCCTTCATGACAATACGAACCATCCGCTTCTCCCGTCGTACCCATAGGGCCCATTACTATTCTGTTTTTCAGTTTCATGTTTCCAATACTTGTTCTTTCAAACAATTTCATTTGAATACCTCCTTTGGTTTACCTTAGTATTGTTTTATATGACCTCAGTAATATAATATCAACTTGTTATATTATTGTCAATATAGTTTTTTAAAAAAAAATGTGCTATTATATAGCATATTAAACATATATACATTTAACGGAGGTTCTCATGTCAACAGCTAACAACTCAACTAAATCATTTATCATAGACACCGCAAACAAGCTATTTCTCGAAAAAAATTACAAAGAAGTTACTATTGCAGATATTTGTGAGGCCTGCAACATCTCAAAAACCACATTCTATTACCACCTCAAGTCCAAGGAAGATTTGATCCTACAGTTTTATGATGGGATAACTCACAACATAAGCCTTTACTTAATGTCTATAATTACCCAAAACAACCACTGGGACCAACTTATGATATGCTTCGATTCACTAATAGATGTAGCCCATAAATATGGTTCAGATTTTTTCAGCCAGATGCTTATAAGCAACCTCAAGAAAGATCACGGCAGTTACGAACTTAGAGATGAATTGACACAAATTGCTGTTGCAATAATTAAAAAGGGACAAGAAACAGGACAAATAAGAAATAAAAACAACCCACTCGACTTGTACGTGGCTTCTGCTTATGCTTTTTTAGGTCATGAAGTAACCTGGTGCATAAAAAACGGCAACTTTGACTGGAAAGGAAGTTTCAGACATGCATTGGAATGCATCTATGATGCTGCACCTGAATTCAGAAAATAATCTTTATATTCAATAATTTGCAAACGTTATAATATTGTGCTGTCCTATAAAGAGTAGTATGATTTAAGCATATAATACTTTTTAGAGGTGATTGAAATAAACTTCATTATTGATTATCATATACACTCCACTTTTTCACATGACGGAAAGTCTTCTATCGAGGAGATATGTTCTGCTGCCATTAGAAAAAAGATAGATGAAATCTGCTTCACAGAGCATATTTCCGCTACTCATGCTTCTCCATGCTGCCACAACCTCAATATGGAAGAATACTCAAAAGAAATAGAACGATGCAAGGATTTATTTCAAGAAATTTTAATAATAAAAAAAGGGATAGAACTTGGCGAGCCTCACCTTAATTCGCAGGAGCTGATTCAGTATACTTCAGACAAGACACTTGATTTCGTACTGGGTTCTATCCATTTTATTGATGACATTGACCTGGTTTGCTTTGCCGATGATAAAAACCTTGAGGAAAGTTACATCGCCTATTTCGAAGAAGTCTATAATAGCGTTTCAGAAGGCGATTTTGATGTCCTTGGCCATTTTGACCTGCTAAAAAGGTATGCTTTTGACTTGCACGGAAAGTACAAGCATGGTGATTTAGAAGAATTGATACATGAAATTCTAAGAAAAGCTTCCCAAAGAAACATTGGAATTGAAATAAATACATCTGGCTTTCGTTCCAGCTCTCTAGAGATTTTTCCTTCTCAGCTTATTCTTCAAGACTACATAGAGCTTGGGGGAGAAATAATAACCGTCGGTTCAGATTCCCATACCGCTGAAACGGTGGGAAATAATATTCCTCCAGTTTATCTTATGTTAAAGCAACTCGGGTTTAAACACGTTTATACTTTTGATAAGCGGAACCCAGCTGGCATAAAAATTTAAATTACACTTAAGATTTTTCACAAAATCCAATAAAACTGTCATAATTATAATTCAAATCAAAGGGGTAGAAGTCGGGCAACCGTCATCTGTCCCTTTAAATTATTCATGTCTTCTTTCATTTATAATACATTTATTTACATTAATATTATATTTTATTGACATTGTTTAGAATTAGGTATACAATAGTAATGCTAATAGTTAAAAACTAGTAATCTCTGTTGTTCAACTAGCATGTATTGGTTTAACGCTTATGCAACCTAAAAAAGTGGAACGAAGTGACTTTTTTCAGTTGTTATGAAAACGTATTCAAATATCCATTAGAGGTGATGCCTATGAAATGAAAAAACTTATCACATCGACTATTTTGAAAACGATGGACAACTCATTATGCCAATAGTTAATTCAAGCGAAAAAAAGCAGTTAATTTAATGTCATCAAAGGAACCGATAGATTATACATAATTAAATCGTTAAATACAGAAAGGGTGAAAATTTTATGAACACACAAAATTTTATGAACTTGCGAAAAAGTTTTGGATCCACATCTTTAATATTGGCATTATCTCTGATTCTCCTGTTGATGCCGGCAAGTGTAGTAGCATCCGAACCAACTGTCGGTCTGGGAACAACGGAATCATTTGCGGTTCTAGCCGGTACTACGATAACCAATACAGGCTCAACCGTGATTAGTGGCGACGCCGGTGGGAATATAGGAGTTTCTCCTGGCAGTTCGGTCACTGGATTTCCACCTGGAACAGTTCAAGACGGAACTATTCATCTAAACGATGCTGAAGCCATCCAAGCACAGGCAGACCTTGTCACCGCTTACAATGACGCAGCCGGTCGCCCGGTCACCTCTGATATGACCGGGCAGGATCTGGGCGGAATGACACTCACACCTGGAGTCTATTTCTTTTCCTCATCGGCCCAATTGACAGGGACTCTGACCCTTGATGCTCAGGGAGACCCCGAAGCTGTCTTCATATTCCAGATAGGCAGCACACTTACAACAGCATCTAACAGCAGAGTCAGTCTCATCAATGGAGCACAGTACTGTAGGGTATTTTGGCAAGTAGGAAGCTCCGCGACTTTGGGTACAAGCACAGAATTTGTAGGTCATATTTTCGCTTTGACAGATATAACTGCCAACACTAATGCGACAGTGCAGGGTCAACTACTGGCAAGAAACGGTGCTGTCACTCTCGATAGCAACACGATCACTAATGGCACATGTACAGATGTGCCGCCATCATCTGAAACAAATGGTTCTGACGACACTGAGACGGAACCGGGAACAAATGGTTCTGACGATACTGAGACGGAACCGGGAACAAACGGTTCTGACGATACTGAGACGGAACCGGAAGCAAACGGATCGGATACTTCAGCAACAACTACAGATACGACAACAAAAGATCAGCAGGAAATCCCTAAAACCGGTGAAAATATCAATTATGTCATCGTGGGGCTAGTTTTATTAGGATTGGCTTTTGGCCTGACTTTCATCCGACATCGTTCACGACAAATTTAGAACTTCAACATAATACAAATATAAAAACCCACTGATATCAGTGGGTTTTTATTATATTAAAATATGTATTTTTATTTGGAGGCGGCACCCAGATTTGAACTGGGGGTAAGGGAGTTGCAGTCCCGTGCCTTACCACTTGGCTATGCCGCCATTATGGAGCGAAAGACGGGATTTGAACCCGCGACCCTCGCCTTGGCAAGGCGATGCTCTACCACTGAGCCACTTTCGCATGTGTACTATCAAATTGAAACACTAATGGTGCCCAAGGGCGGAATCGAACCACCGACACGAGGATTTTCAGTCCTCTGCTCTACCGACTGAGCTACTTGGGCTGAATATCAGCTGAAATAAAACAGATAATGGTTCTCGCTTCTCAATTGTTGACATTAAAAACATATTCTTAATTTAATGAATGGCGACCTGGAAGGGACTCGAACCCTCGACCTCCAGCGTGACAGGCTGGCATTCTAACCAACTGAACTACCAGGCCGCATATATAAGATCTGACATGCAGAATCTTTTTAAATAATGGTGGTCGCAATAGGGCTCGAACCTATGACCCCCTGCTTGTAAGGCAGGTGCTCTCCCAGCTGAGCTATGCGACCATCGCCTCAAATTTGAGACAATTAATATTATATGGCATAGAATAGTCAAAGTCAATAGCTTTGTTGTTTTTTTTTTACCATTGTGGCGAATGTTCTGTAACCGTTGATATACAAGCTTTTCAAGAGTCGTCTTTAGAATCTGTTGCTCTAGTTTTCATGCTTGTTTTTTTGATTTTTCCATAATTTTCTTCAATTCTTCGACAGTAAAACTATACTTGGTATTGCAGAAGTGGCATACAACTTCTGCCCCACCGTCTTCAAATATCATCTTCTCAACATCTTCTTTTTTTATCATGGCAAGACCATCCCAAAAGCGGTCTCTGCTGCAATCGCATTTATATTCCAAATTCTTGCTGTCAATAAGCTCGATTTTTTTTTCTGGAAAAATCGCCTTTATCATTTCCATCGGCGCCATATCTTTTTCAAGCATGGATGTGACAGATTTTGCTGTCGATATTTTATCTTCCAGGTATTTTACCACATCGTCAGGACATCCTGGCATCAGTTGAATCATGTACCCTCCAGAAGCTTTGATATCGTCATTTTCTCCTAGCAAAACACCCAATGCAACGACTGATGGTGTTTGCTCGGAAGTAGCAAAGTAATATGTAAAATCTTCGGCTATTTCTCCGCTGACAATATCCACAGTACCCACATATGGGTTTTTAAGCCCAAGATCCCTAACCACCGTCAATGTGCCTTTTCCTACAGCTGAAGAAACATCCAGCTTGCCATTAGCTTTCAGTGGAAGATAAATGTCCGGCTGATGAATATCTATTTTGATTTCTCCCGCTGAATTTACCACAGCTACTATTCCCTTAATTGGGCCATCGCTTTTTATCTGTATGCTTAACTTATCCTTCTCGCTTTTAAGAGCCATTGACATCATGGCAGCGGCACTCAGGACTCTTCCCGCCGCCGCAGTAGAAGTATACGAAGAATTGTGTACCTGTTGCATCCTAACGACTGCTTCTTTGCTGTTAACTGCAAAAACCCTTGCCGACACATCCTCTATCTTTAAGCTTATTATATTGTCTTTCATCGTTACCTCCATATATCCTTAATTGACTAAAATTATATCATAAATCATGTAACGGAGATTAATTACTCTATAAAAAATCATATCCCTGTGCACACGTATACACAGGGATCGATAATTGCTAAATGTTATTTTATACCAAGTACATCTATGTTTAAAGAAACTTTGTTACTTTACTATATAATGTTAACATTAGCAGCTTGAGGGCCTTTTTCGCCTTCAACGATTTCGAAATTCACTTCTTGTCCTTCTTTTAAAGTCTTGTAGCCGTCCATTTGCAATGCTGAGAAGTGTACGAAAACATCTCCGCTTTCATCAGTTGAAAGAAACCCGTATCCTTTTTCAGCGTTAAACCATTTTACAGTACCGTTTGTCATACAAAAATTCCTCCTAAATTAAATAAATATTATATACTGCTATGGATATTATTTTAACACCATTATTTTTGTTTGTCAAAATATATTTGTAGATATTTCCATGTTTTCTAGTTGCAAAATGCAACCATCCCAACCTTCTCTGATCTAGATGTGGGAAGGGTTTCAGATAAAAAATCATAAGCGTCAACGCTGTCAAATCCTGCATTTAAAAGCATATATTTTATTTTTTCAATCTCGTATGCCTTTTGCACATGAACTTCATCAAACCTTTCATAATTATTAGTGCCTTCTGCCTTTACAAAAAAATCTATTTCAAACTCGCTGATATCATTTTCTGAATCATAAAAACAATTCCATATATAACACAGATCATCTGACACGTAATTAAATGAGTGATTGCCATAAACATCTTTAAGTCTGTATTTAGTATTGATATCAAAAATGAAAACCCCTCCCTTTTCAAGGGAATTATATATATTTTTAAAGGCGTTATCCAAATCTTCTTCACCTAATATATAATTGATGGTGTCTAAACAAGATACGGCTGCATGGTACTTTTCAGTGTTCGCAAAATTGCAAACATCACCTTTCATCCACCTGACGCTTGATCCTTCAGCGAAAGATTTTTCATCGGCCACAGAAAGCATTTCATCCGAAATATCCATCCCGGTAACATTGTATCCCAACTTAGACAATGGTATGGACACATTTCCCGTGCCGCACCCTATCTCAAGCAAACTGTTGGCGCTGATATTTTTTTCTTTTATTTTTATATCTAGCCAGTTTACCATTTTATCGTAATCCACATCTTCATTTATTAAATTATCATAAATATAAGCCAGTTTATCGTACATGACACTCCATTAAAAGAAGAAATTTTTCTTCTTTTTCTTTCTTATGTAGTAAATTAAAAACACAATCAAAGCAACTATTATCCCGCCGGCAATTAGAATCACCGTGAAATTCCCATCTATAAATCTTCTTACGAACATCTCAAAAGCTGTAGGTGGCTTTCTTTCCTCCTCTATTCGCTCCAACGTGCTGTCAGGTATTCTAGCCATAGATTCATCCAACCATTGTTCAAGGTAGTAGTTAAGGTCAGGATCTAATTTTTCATACATTATGAGATCATACATTTCCTCATATCGTTTGAGATTCTCCAATGCCGTAATTTTGTTAATCAACATTTTGTTGTCAATCCGTTTGTGAAGCTCGCCAAAATTTAAGTCTGTCGATTCAATGAGTTCGTAGACTGCCAACACCTGGTTGTATTCCCTTTGTTGAACATATGAATCTGCCATTAGAAGATATACCAAATTGTGCGCTTCTGTGGGCTGAGAATTCTGGATATACTCCCTTCCCGCCTCTATGGCCTTTGCATAGTCCCTGTTCTCATATTCCTTCAAGAAAGCGTCTATTCTTGAACTTCTCTGTTTTACAAGCTCGTCTTTTATCTTATCGTCAACCGGATAGTAATTAAAGGATATATCTCTGAAATCTGCAGTTTCATCAAAGCTCCACTCAAGGCTGTACTGGGGAGTCATCTCTGTGGGGTTGACCGCATAGCGATTATCAAAGTTATAAATCCTAACGGATCTGGGGTTAAATGATGCAGTTACTTTTATGCTTTCCGGCTTGCTATTCCATGACTTGATATGCTCCAAATCAATATTGAACCCCAGCCTGCCATCTTCTGAATAATAATTCTCCACCGTATATGATATACTTGCTGTTTTAATCTCCCCCGGTCTCAAGGGCACTTCAAAGCTGTAAGTTCTCCAATTTGCATAATCAAGAGCCACTCCATCTATCAGATGATTTATCATTTCTCCCGCTACGATTCTAGAATTGTATACATAAGGTGTAAAGCGATATGTTGCTTCAGTGATGTTCACGTTAGACAAGGGCATGCCCATATACAAAAAAATTGTTTCCTCCCCTGTATTTTCAACCTCGTATGACGCATTTACCCTGGACGAGCTTTTATCGTTGACCAGTATGGATATATCTACGTTTTTTAGAGTTGCATCGCCCCCGCTTATAAGATAAAGGCCATTGAATACACCCTCGTTTTCATTTGCGGATATCTGGGTTGGAACTGCTATCAGACCGAAAACCAGTAAAATAAAAATGGCTGCGGTCATTAGATTCATCTTTTTCAATTTCAACTTCTCTCCCTACCTGCAAGTCTTGCATATACCTCAACAGCATTTAATAATATACTCTCGTCAAAATTAAATCTACAGTCATGCAGTCCATAGTCATATCCCAATTCTTCATTGCGTGATCCCAAGTAAAAAAACACTCCCGGTACCGCTTTTTGATAGTAGGAAAAATCCTCAGCAATCATCATTGGATCAGCCTCCTTGTATTCGTCTTTATCAAGCAGAGCTATAAAACTTTTATGAACTGCCGCATCGTTAGTGACAGGAGGATACATGTCTATAAATTTATATTCTATCGTACAATTAAATGCAATCTCATATCCTTTGAGTATTTCAATTACCCGCATTTTCATCTGATCGTAAACTGCTTCTTCATAAGACCGCATCGTTCCGGAAAGACTCACATGTCTCGCTACTACATTGACTCTTTCCCCCCCGGATATAGTTCCAATTGACAACAAAGATGTTTTAACCGGATTTATATTTCTGCTGACTACCGTCTGAAGAGATCCCACAATGCTGGATGCTATTACTACCGCATCAATTCCTTGATGAGGCACCGCCGCATGAGAGCTTTTGCCTTTGATATCGATGTAAAACTCTCCTGTCTGTGCCATCATTGGCCCCGACTTTACTGCTACTATGCCTTGGTCTACATCCGGCATGATATGGCATCCGAATATTTCCCCTACATTGTATCTTAATAAGAGTCCCTCTTCAACAATTGCTTTTGCTCCGCCTGGTCCCTCCTCAGCTGGTTGAAAAATAAGCAGGATATTTTTTTCTGGTTTTATGTCATTGTCCTTCAAGTACTTTGCAAAAACAAGCAAAATAGTCATGTGACCATCGTGACCACATGCATGCATCATGCTTTCATGAACAGATGTGTAATCCACGTCCGTTTCCTCTCTTACTGACAACCCGTCCATATCCGCTCTCAAAGCTGTCGTTGTTTCCTTGTCATTTCCCTCAATCAGCAAATAGACTCCCGTATCAGTAATATCTTCAGGCTCATAACCTAAATCCTTCAAGTATTTTTTTATATATGCATTTGTTTTATATTCACCATATCCCTCTTCAGGAATCATGTGCAGATCTCTTCTTATTTTAATTGCTTCATCCAGCATATTTAATATATTTTCCCTTACTTTCATGACTTCCTCCTCCAAATTTGCATTTTAGTCGTTTTTAATGTAAAATGAACTCACTTGTAATATTATAACGCAAATGAAATATAAAAAACATACGCAATTGTGTTTATTTTTTTGCATCTTTTTGTTATACTATTAGACAATCAAATATTTTTAAGATAGAGGTGCATCTTTTATAAGTACTCACAGGAACGGTTTCAGGATCGGATGAACTGGGATGAAAGGGTAAGATGCCGAAGTTTTCGATTCCCTGAAGTCTCGAATGCTGGTTGCCTGGTGAATAACCTTGCAATTGTCATCCAAAAGATGGAGCGCTATCTGAAACTGCCTGAGATATACATTTTTTATGCATGTCTTGTCAACGTTCAGCTAGTTTATATTAAACTAGCTTTTTTATTAGAGTTTTGCAGTTTACTTAAAAAATCTGCATCAGCAGATCAACCATAAAAACTTAGGAGGTTTTAATCAAAATGAAAAAGTACAATGTCGCCGTCGTCGGTGCAACTGGAATGGTTGGAAGAAAGGTTCTGGAACTATTAGAAGAAAGAAATTTCCCAATTGAGAATTTTTACCCATTGGCATCGGCTAGATCAAAGGGCGAAGAACTGACTTTCATGGGAAAGACTTATACGGTACAAGAATTAACTGAAAAATCATTCGAACAAGATATTGATATTGCAATATTCTCTGCCGGCGGAGGAACCAGCGAAAAGTTTTCACCTATCGCTGCAAAAAATAATGTGGTGGTAGTGGACAACTCTTCAGCATTCAGAATGGATCCTACAGTACCACTGGTAGTGCCGGAAGTAAATCCGGATGATCTGAAATGGCACAAAAACATTATTGCCAACCCTAACTGCTCAACCATTCAAGCAGTAGTGGCATTAAAGCCCCTTCATGAAAATTACAAAATCAAAAGAATTGTATATTCCACATACCAAGCGGTTTCAGGATCAGGCATTAAAGGTTACGAAGATCTTGAGAAGGGCGTAAAGGGTGGAACAAACGAGTTTTATCCTCATCAAATCGCCTTCAACTGCCTTCCTCACATCGATGTGTTCCTAGACAACGGGTACACCAAGGAAGAAATGAAGATGATTGAAGAAACACAGAAAATACTTGGTGACGACTCACTTAAAATCACGGCTACAGCGGTAAGGGTTCCGGTATTTTATGGACACAGCGAAAGCGTCAACCTTGAATTCGAGACACCTTTTGAATTGAAAGAAATACGCAGCTTGCTTTCAAACTCACCGGGCATAGTGGTAGAAGACGACGTCGCCAACAACATTTATCCACTGGCAAGAAACGCAGAAGGCAAAAATGAAGTTTTTGTCGGCCGAATCAGACGCGACGAAAGCGTGGAAAACGGCTTGAATCTCTGGATAGTAGCAGACAACATCAGAAAAGGTGCAGCTGCCAACGCTGTTCAAATTGCAGAATTGCTAATTAAAAATAATTTATTAAGCAGGTGATGATATGAGTGTATTTAAAGGATCAGGAGTAGCAATCGTAACACCATTTAAAGACAACAAAATAGATTATCCGAGGCTAGAGCAACTGATTGAATGGCACATCAAAGAAGGCACCGATGCAATCATTATTTGTGGGACTACAGGTGAGACGCCTTGCCTCTCTGACGAGGAGCAGCAAGATGAGATCAAGTTTGCAGTAGACGTAGTTAAAGGCAGGATACCAGTCATTGCAGGCACCGGAAGCAACAGCACCTTCCACGCTGTTGAGATGTCAAAATATGCAGACCAAGTGGGAGCCGACGCAGTACTTGTTATGAACCCCTACTACAACAAGGGTACTCAAAAGGGTATCGTCAAGCATTTCGAAGCAGTTGCAAGCAGCGTATCATGCCCTGTCATAGTCTACAATGTTCCCAGCCGAACGGGCCTTAACATTAGCGTTGACACCATGGTTGAATTGTCAAAGATAAAAAACATAACCGCTGTTAAAGAAGCTAGCGGAGACATATTGCAAGTAGCTGAAATAGCTAGATTGTGCGGGGAAGATTTTGCCATTTATTCGGGAAATGACAATCAGGTGGTGCCTATCCTATCTCTCGGCGGCATCGGAGTCATCAGCGTCAGTGCAAATATAATTCCTAAAGACATGCATGACATGGTTGCAAAATACCTCTCCGGAGACGTAAAAGGCAGCCTTAGTCTTCAACTTAAGATGAATGGCCTAAATGATGCATTGTTCATTGAAGCAAATCCCATACCTATAAAAGCTGCTTTAAAGCTAATGGGAATGGACACGGGAGAAGTTAGAATGCCTTTGACAGAAATGGAAGAGGATCATTTGAAGATTCTTGAATCAGAGATGAAAGCTTACGGAATACTTTAATTTGGAGGAAACAAAATGAAAATTTTACTCAGTGGATGCAACGGTGGAATGGGAAAAACCATATCATCTCTCGTAGCTGAGAGGGATGACATGGAAATAGTTGCCGGGTTTGACTCGTCACAATCGCCTGACAGCCCCTTTACCGTTTATACCGAACTGGAAGATGTACAAGAAAAGATTGATGCGATCATCGACTTTTCACACTTCAGCGCATTCGACAAAATAGTCGATTTTGCAGAAGACAAAAAAATACCATTGGTAATGGCTACTACCGGATTGAGTCAAACTGATGAAGATCGATTAAAAGAACTATCGAAGTCAATACCGGTATTTAGGACAGCAAACATGTCCATAGGAGTCAATGTCCTTCTCGGGCTTGTATCACAAGCTGAAAAGATGTTGCAAGGCTTTGATATTGAAATAATCGAAAAACACCACAACAAAAAAGTTGATGCTCCAAGCGGTACGGCACTGATGCTCGCAAATGCGATAAACGAAAGCGCAGCAGAAAAATTCACTTTTACTTACGGCCGTGAAGGCACCTCTGCCAAACGCCAGGACAAAGAGCTTGGAATACACGCCGTAAGAGGTGGTACTATCGCAGGCGAACACACCGTTTTGTACGCAGGTGACGATGAAAATATCGAAATCAAGCACACTGCGACTTCAAAAAAGGTGTTTGCTAAAGGAGCGGTGGAGGCTGCTAGATACATCGCCGTTCAAAAAAACGGACTTTACGATATGAAAAAAATGCTAGGTTTATAATTGAGAGGAGAAGTTAATATGACTACAAACGAAGAATTAAAAAAACAATTTGATCTTACCAACCCTTATGAGATTGCAAAATACATAAAGGCGGTACAAAAACAAACACCTGTAAAAGCCTATATCAACGGTGACTTCACAGAAGCAGACCTTGAAGGCATGGAATACTACGGTCTTCCTAGTTCCTTTACATTATTTGGAGAAAGCGATATAGTCTTGCCGTTTATCGATAAAAACAAAGAGAAAATCAAATCCTGCAGAGTCGAAAATGACAGAAGAAACTCAGCAGTTCCCATGCTTGACATGACTGCTGTGGATGCTAGAATCGAACCAGGCGTCTTTATCAGAGAAGGTGCACATATAGGGAAAAGCTGCGTTCTGATGATGGGTGCGGTTATAAACATAGGTGCAAACATAGGAGACGGAACCATGATCGACATGAATGCCGTAGTAGGCGCTAGAGGCCAGCTAGGCAAAAACGTACATCTTGGAGCAGGCGCTGTGGTAGCAGGCGTATTAGAACCCCCAAGCAAGACTCCTGTTATTATCGAGGACGATGTAGTCATAGGAGCAAACGCAGTTATATTGGAAGGCGTAAAAGTCGGAAAAGGTTCCGTGGTAGCTGCCGGAGCAATCGTTACAAAAGATGTTCCTTCAGGCACCGTGGTAGCAGGATCTCCTGCAAAAGTCATTAAGGATATTGATGATAAAACTAAAAGCAAGACAGAGTTGCTTGATGATCTTAGAGGATAACATTATAAAGGAGCTAAAATGAATATCGTAGTGCAAAAATACGGCGGAACTTCCGTCGGAAATATAGATAGAATTCAAAATGTAGCAAAGCGAATCATAAAAAAGAAGGAAGAAAATCACAAAATAGTGGTGGTCGTTTCAGCTATGGGCGACAATACCGACAAGCTTTTGGAAATGGCCTATCAGATTTCAGAAAATCCGCCAAAGCGGGAAATCGACATGCTTATTTCCACAGGAGAACAGGTATCCATTGCCTTATTGTCAATGGCTCTAAACAGCATGGGACATCAAGCTATATCATTGACAGGATCACAGGTAGGAATAAAGACCACAGGACATCATACAAAATCCAGGATTGCAGACATTGACGACAGCACGATAAAAAAACACCTAAAGGAAGATAAAATAGTCATAGTTGCTGGATTTCAAGGCGCCAACGAAGAGTCAGACATAACAACCTTAGGTCGTGGTGGCTCGGATACATCTGCTGTCGCCATAGCCAGCAAGCTACAGTGTCCTTGCGAGATATACACCGACGTAGACGGAATATATTCACTGGATCCTAGAGTTTACCCTAATGCAAAAAAACTAGACGTCATAAGCTACGAAGAGATGTTGGAAATGGCAAGTTTGGGCGCAGGCATAATGCATACAAGAGCGATCGAGCTAGGTCAAAAGTACCATATCCCAATTATAGTTGCATCCAGCATGGGGGAAAAACCAGGTACAGTTATCAAGGAGAGTGAGAAGAATATGGAAAGCGCGGTTATAACGGGCTTGGCAATTGACAATAACGACGTGATGATTACACTGAATCATGTTCCCTACAGTATAAGAACTACTGCAGATATCTTTGATTCACTGGCTAAAAAGGATATCAATATAGACATGATAAGTCAGACTTCCCCACAGGATAATTCGGTAAGCATATCATTTACTACGCCAAAAAGTGAATTGAGCGATACCAGGGACATCTTGGCTTTCCTGGCTAAGAAATACCCACAGATTTCTTATGGTATAAATGAAGACATATCTAAATTATCAGTTGTGGGAATTGGGATGCGAAGCCATAGTGGAGTTGCAGCTCAAATATTTGTGCTTCTTGCCAAAGCAGGCATTGAAGTTCAAATGGTTACAACCTCAGAAATCAAAATCAGTTATGCGATTGATTCTGCCGATCAACAAAAAGCAGTCAACCTTATTGCTGATGCATTTGAACTTTAAAAAACTGCCTGGAGCATCTGCTCCAGGCAGTTTTCATTTTCTATTGAACATCTCCGGCGTACTTTCTAATTAGGTCAGTATCTGTTCCGTTTATTAAATCCTGATAAAAAACAGCAATTGTGTTGTTGAAATAAGGCATGACGTAAACGTAACCCAGCCCCAATGTCACTGCTGAAAAAACAAACCATCCCACAAAGCTCATAAGCAAGTTAAAATACCTTCCCTTGTGACCTTTCATAATGTCCTTGCTCATAGACAGAGCATCCATTGCAGATAGGCTTTTATAATCCGCCAACAGATAATATGCCATGGAATAATTGATAGCTGCTATAATTCCCGGAATTATGAAAAGCAAGCTCCAAAGCACTATGAATATAGTTTGCATAAGGCCACAGAGAAACGTCGTTCCAAACCTCTTGAACCCGGTAAAAACATGGACTATTTCCCCCTCATTGCCTCTTGCTGCATTCAGAAAAAACAAAGCTACTCCATAGGATATTGGCCCTGTAAATATTATCGATTGAATCCCAGCAAGACTGGTAAGGTTTCGAGCCTGTGTTCCAAAAATTTCGTGCATGACTTGAAAATAACCATCTATGAATGATATCGAGCTTAATATAAAAAAACTGATGATCAAAACAGCTACAGAATTAAGCCAATTTTTCCTCATTCTCAATATTCCCATATTTTTCATTTGATCAGTTGAATTAAATTCCATAAAATCATCTCCCGTTAATATTTATGTGTCATTTGTTGCTTGTATGGTTTTTGGGACAAATGCTCATACAAATGCCGCATACGACTCCCCTTCCTATGTCTTTGTAAGCTTCCTTCATGTAATCGCTGCATGCCCTTGCGTCATATAGCTCGTTTCTTTCCATTCCAGCTTTCCACTCTTTTCCTTCTATAGCCATTGCCGGGCAGCTTTCAACGCATATCCTGCACGATCCACACCCACCTGATCTGACCGGAGATGCCGAAGGTAGCTTCATATTGGTAAAAATCGTCCCCAATCTCACAGAGGGACCAAGCTTGTCGTCTATGAACATGCCGCTTTTCCCTACCCATCCCAGGCCGGACAAAGTGGCCGCCGTTCTGTGTTGAAAAACTCCACTGATTTCATTTTTCTCGCTTACAGTTTGTGATGCTGGTATGGGCACAGCTTTAAACCCCATTTTTTGTAGATATAGCACTATTTTGAGTGAGACCTCGTTTATATGGTAGTTGACGCTTCTGTAATGGGCAAAGTAAGTCTTCGAAGGACCGCTTTTTATGTCATCAACTATAGGCTCCGACAATTTAATCGAAAATGATATCCCATATTCAAGCTCTTTCCAATTATTTGGCACTACGCTTTTTGCACCAAAGAAACCCAGTCTAGATACTCCCAAAGATTCTATATAGCTTATCAGATTATCAGTCATTTTATTGCTCCTTATCGTATTTTGCACTTATATGAGTCACCCTTTTCTGTTATAATATAAACAGAAAGTAGGTGTACCAATTGTATTTTGACTCAGAAAACATACTTGAGAATAAACTAATTATATTATATGCACTGGACCAATTCAAGGTTCCGGTAAACAAGGAACAAATTAGCCAAATCGTATTGGAAAACGTTCAAATCAGTTACTTTGATATACAGTTTTTAATCAATAGCCTATTAGATGATGAATTTCTATACAAGATGAATGACAGCGATATAGACTATTTTTCTATTTCTGAAAAAGGTAGGGAAACCCTGTCTCTATTTTCTGACAGGATACCTTTATTCATAAAGGAGATATTAGACATATTCATCCGCCAAAACAAGGATAAAGTTTTAAGGCAGGTAAAAAATCTGGCCACTTATAAGCTTACCGGAGACGGCGAGTTTGATGTCAGCCTTAGATTAATGGAAAATGATGTTTCTCTGATATCCATATCCCTTAATGTCCCCAGCAAAACCCAGGCCAAGTATATATGTTCAAATTGGGAGTCTAAGGGACAAAATATTTATACCGATATAATCGACTCCTTGATAAAGGAGTAAAAAAAACAGCCTAAGCTGTTTTTTTATTGCCTCCCTTTTACCTTTGGATATCATCGAATCTTAGTTTTCATATTTTTTGATCATTTCCAAAACATTGTCATACATCTTTTGATACTTTTCCTGTTTTGCCTTTTCTTCTTCTACAACCTTTTCTGGAGCTTTTTTTATAAAGCCTTCATTTGAAAGTTTTTTGACAACTCTGTCTATTTCTTTAGCCAGATTATCTTTTTCCTTATTCAGTCTTTCAAGCTCCTTTTCCTTGTCTACAAGTTCATCCAAAGGAATCATGATTTCGGCGCCATCGATCAATGCCGCAGTGGCATTTTCCAATCCATGATCTTTCCCCACTGCTTTTACGCTAGATCCGTTGGCAAGATTTTTTATATAGGATTCATTTTTTATGATTATCTCTTCTATCTTGCTGTCAAATGGAACTACAAATATGCTGACCTTCTTTGAGGGAGGAACATTAAGCTCTGCCTTTATGTTTCTTACAGCTCTTATTGCATCCATAACAAACCCTATCTCGCTTTCTTCTGCGTTATAACAGTGGTCTTCCTTCCATTCAGGCCATCTAGACAACATTACTGTTTCTTCCTCATCCTGTATAGCCAAAAACAGTTTTTCCGTTATAAATGGCATAAATGGGTGCAGCAGTTTCAATGAGGTTTTTAGCACATGCTTCAATGTAGCCTGAGCAGCTTTTTTAGAATCGTCATCACCGTACAACCTGCTTTTTACGAGTTCGATATACCAGTCACAATACTCGTTCCATAAAAAATCATATAATTTTTGAGCTGCTATTCCCAGTTCGTATTTTTCCATATTTTCATTTACTTCTCTTGTTATTTGATTCAGTCTGCTCAAAATCCACTTGTCCATGGACAACAAATCATCTTTTACGTCAGCTATTTCTAAAATGACGTCATTTTCTGTATTCATTATGACAAATTTCGAAGCATTCCAGATTTTATTGGCAAAGTTTCTGTTAGCTATAACCTTCTCATCGTGCCATCTTATATCGTTGCCTGCCGCATTTCCTGTCACTATAGTAAATCTAAGCGGGTCCGCTCCGTATTTTTCAATAACTTCCAAGGGATCTACTCCATTGCCAAGAGATTTGCTCATCTTTCTCCCTTGCGCATCCCTGATCAATCCGTGAATATACACATCACTGAAAGGAGTCTCCCCCATCTGTTCGATTCCTGAAAAGATCATTCTTGCTACCCAAAAGAAAATAATGTCGAATCCTGTGACAAGAAGATTATTTGGATAGAATTTATTAAGGTCTTCAGTGTTTTCCGGCCATCCTAAAGTTGAAAATGGCCAAAGTGCAGAGCTAAACCATGTATCAAGCACATCTTCATCCTGCCTAACATTTCCCGACCCGCATTTGCCACAAGAAGTAACTTCATCTTTGGAAACCATGACCTCGTTGCAATCGTCACAATAATATGCGGGAATCCTATGTCCCCACCACAGCTGCCTGGATATGCACCAATCTTTTATGTTTTCCATCCAGTTGAAGTAAATCTTGCTGAATCTTTCAGGCACGAATTTCGTTTTTCCATCCCTTACCACATCTATTGCAGGCTTAGCAAGTGGCTCCATGCTTACAAACCATTGCCTTGATATAATAGGCTCAACTACAGTGTCGCATCTGTAACAGGCTCCCACATTATGCACATGCTCTTGGATTTTCTCGATAAGCCCTAAAGCCTTAAGATCTTCTAAGACTTTCTTTCTCGCTTCGTATCTTTCAAGACCCTTGTAATCTCCTGCATGCTCATTCATGATTCCAGAGTCGTCAAGGACTCTAATCTGGTCCAGGTTGTGTCTTAAGCCGACCTCAAAGTCATTTGGATCATGAGCAGGAGTCATTTTAACTGCACCTGTCCCAAACTCCATATCAACGTAATCGTCAGCGATTATTGGGATTTTCCTGTTCATAAGAGGCAGTATTACATTTTTGCCTATCAAGTCCTTGTATCTTTCATCGTTGGGATTCACGGCCACTCCGCTATCTCCCAACATGGTCTCCGGTCTCGTCGTTGCTACGACCAAATATTTGTCGCCACTTTCTAGAGGATATCTCAAGTGATAAAGGTTTCCGCTTTTTTCACTGTACTCCACCTCGGCGTCGGAAAGTGCAGTCTTGCAGTCAGGACACCAATTTATTATTCTGTTTCCCCTATAGACAAGCCCCTTGCCATATAGCCGTACAAAAGTTTCCACAACCGCCTCGCTGCAGCCCTCATCCATGGTAAACCTCTCCCGGTCCCAATCGCATGAAGCGCCCAGCTTTTTGAACTGATCCACTATTCTTTTTTTATAAACCACGGCCCAGTCCCAGGCTCTGTTTAAAAACTCCTCTCTGCCAAGCTCTTCCTTTGTTTTTCCTTCATCTTCTTTAATTTTTTCAACTACCTTGACTTCTGTAGCTATACTCGCATGGTCTGTTCCCGGAAGCCACAAAGCGCTGAACCCCTGCATTCTTTTCCATCTGATAATGATATCCTGTAGAGTTCCATCAAAGGCGTGTCCCAGATGAAGCTGTCCTGTTATATTAGGAGGAGGCATCACTATTGTGTAGGGCTTGCCGTCATTGTTCGCTTCCGGTTTGAAATAGCCCCGTCTTTCCCAGTTTTCATAAATTTCATCTTCGAATTCGATAGGATCATAAGATTTAGATAATTGCTTTTTGTTCATTTTTTCCTCCTGTTTACATATTATTTCAAAAAAAAATCCCCTGCTAATCAGCAAGGGACGATATCTACCGCGGTTCCACCCTAATTGGTTTATAACCCAACTCCAATTTTAACGCATTTGCGTCCTTGCTTACTATATGTTCAGCAAGGCGGTTCAGAAGCTACCTTCTAAAAGCCTTTGACGGAAAATCTCACAGCCTTGGATTCTCCTCTCTGTAGCCCGGTCTTTTATACTCCTCTTCATCGTTACCTTTTAATATTAAGTTGAAAACACATATACATTTTACATGAAAATCTTCTTCTTGTAAATCATCAATTATACGTTAGATTCATTTGCTTTCATGTAAATCAAAACTAAAGCATACACCATCGTTTCTGTTCTCAGCTTTGTACTTTCCATCGTGAAGGCTTATTATGTTCTTGGCTATTGAAAGTCCCAAACCGACACCTTTTTTACCTTTCCTCTTGTCTCCCTTGAAAAAGCTCTCCCAGATGTAATCCAGTTCATTTTCGTTTATCTTTTCCCCTTCATTGAATACCCCGGTTGTTATGATTCCTCCATTGTGCTCAACCGATAAAATTACTCTGCCGCCCTGCCTGACGTGATTGAATGCGTTGTTTAACAGATTGTTCAAAACCTGTTCCAATCTGAATTCATCTCCATCAATATGATACTCACAGCCTTCATCTGCAACCAGCCTGAATTCTACGTTTGAATCCCTCTTCTGGTTTGAGTATTTTTCATGAACCTGCCTGACAAGATCGGAATAATTGAATTTTCTTTTTACCAGTTTATAGCTTCCAGATTCAAGCTGAGACAAATCCAAAAGATCTTGAGTCATCTTGCTGATCTTATCAGCCTCTAAGGATATTACCCTCAACGCATTATCCCTGTCCTTTTCGTTTGCATACACCTTGTCTTCGATTGCTTCAATATAACCCTCTATTACAGTAAGCGGCGTCTGTATTTCATGGGAAACCCTTGCGACAAATTCCCTTCTCATCTTGTCTAGGTTTTTTTCTTTTTCAAGCTCTTCCGTTAACTGCCTGATGGTATCTTCAAGTTTTACCATCAATTCGTTTAATGTTTGCCCCAACTGTCCTGTTTCATCTTGGGACCTTACGCTGTATTTAGCTTTAAAATCAAGCTTTTTCATCCTCTGGGCCACTTTATTAAGTTCTACCAACGGTTTTGATATACCCTTAGACAACGGATATATAACGGCAATAGACAGTATCAAAACCGGCAAGATGAGATACATCATAAAACTCTTCAACGCCTCAATCGCCCTTTGAAAAGACTCATATCCAGTCCTAATCACTAAATAGTTGCCATCACTTAATTCTTGATTGAAGATAAGCCAGTCTTGCTCCACAGACGAGTCATTTGCATTCATCCTGTAAAACCTACCCTGCCCCATCATCATATTCATCATGTGCCTCATATTCCCTGACCCTCCAGACACGCTTCCAGAGTACAGAACAGTTCCTCTATCTGTGACTATTTCAACAGTCATCCCCAAGCTTAATGAGTAAGTCTTTAGGATATCCTCGATATCGGCATTGTTTTCATCATATAATTCCTGAATTTCCTCTGCTGTTTCTCTCAAGGAATTTTCCTGAGTCATATAATAAAAATCATCAAGAAAGAACTCCACCATAAACACGATGAATCCGGAAATAATAAGGATCAGTATAGCCATGTAAATGAATATTCTGTTAAAAATGCTTTTTTTCATCGTCACACCTCAAATTTATAGCCTAAACCTCTCACTGTCTTGATATAACCTTCAGCTGCTCCCAGTTTTTTTCTTAGCCTTTTTATTGCTGTATCCACAACCCTGTCATCACCTTCAAAATCTATTCCCCAGAGCCCGTCAAGGAGCTTGCCCCTACTAATGGGTATATTTATGTTTTTTGCCAGGTATGCTAAAAGCTCATATTCTTTACGGGAAAGCTCGATTAACTCTCCACTGACTCTAGCTTCCATTTTAATCAGATCTATAGTCAGTTCTCCGTATGTCTGGAGATAATCTTCCTGGTTTCCTGATCTTTTAAGTATGGCTTTGGTCCTCATTACCAGTTCTTTCATGCTAAAGGGCTTTACTAGATAATCATCTGCGCCTGTTTCAAAACCCTTTATCTTATCTTCAAGTTCTCTTTTTGCGGTAAGAAAAACAACCGGAACCTTGCTGTCCTTCCTTATGTAATCCAGCACTTCATATCCGTCAAGGCCGGGCATCATAATATCCATAATTATTATATCCGCCAAGGAGTCCCTCCACTTTTCTACAGCTTCAAGACCATTTTGAGCAGTAACCACCATAAAGCCTTCTTTTACCAGATAGGCTTCTATCAGATTCCTTAGGTTTTCCTCATCTTCGACCACAAATATTTTTTTCATAAAATCACCCTATAGTTGACTTTTGATTATATTATAACCTATTCTTGTGTCGTTATCGTGTCTTTTTAGTTGATATCTTAATATATAATAATTATAATAGATACGTTGACTTCAGTGTCACTTATTACTATATGGGTATAGACATTACAGGAGGTGTTTATAATGAAGAAGCTGTTGGAACTTCTTAAAGAGAAAAAATTCAAGGATTTAAGAATTCATATTTCTACCCTTCATGCTCCCGATATTGCAGAAGCAATGGCAGAAGTCAGCCAAAAGGAAAGCCTCCTGATTTTTAGACTTCTTCCAAAGGATCTGGCTGTGGAGGTTTTTTCACATATGGAGCCCTCATATCAAGTTGAATTTTCTCAGCTCATTAATGAGGATGAACTTAAGGAGCTTGTCAACGAGCTGAATTTTGATGACAAGATAGACTATTTGGAGGAGATTCCTGCGAATCTCGTAAAAAAAATATTGCAAAACACTCCCGAAAATGAACGAAGGCTCATAAATCAATTCCTCAACTACCCTGAATATTCCGCCGGAAGCATAATGACCATAGAATTTGTGGACTTGAAAAAGCGCATGACCGTCAGAGAAGCTATCAATCGAATCAGAAAAATTGGCGTTGACAAAGAAACCATATACACCTGTTACGTTACAGACAACGAAAGAAAGTTAGAGGGTATAATATCCCTTAAAGAGCTGATACTATCCTCAGAAGACTCAAAGGTGGAAGCTATAATGAATAAAGAATTCATAAGCGTCGAAACCCACGACAATCAAGAGGATGTTGCGGATAAGTTCTTAAAATATGATCTTTTGGCAATGCCGGTAGTTGATTCTGAGAACAGACTTGTAGGCATCATAACAGTTGATGATATAATGGATGTAATGGAAGAAGAAACCACAAAGGATTTTCATATGATGGCTGGTATGCAGATTTCCGAGGAAAGCTATCTCGAATCCACTGTTGCAGGTTTATTTAAGAAGCGTTTTCCTTGGTTGGCAGTATTGATGATTTCGGCAACATTTACAAGCGCTATAATGGAACACTACCAAGCTTTAATTGCCAGCATGGCAATATTAAGCGCAAATATCCCCATGCTTATGGGCACCAGCGGAAATGCAGGGGCTCAAGCCTCAACTTTGATGGTCCGTTCCATAGCTGTCGGCGACGTAGAATTCAGAGATCTTTTCAGCATTATATGGAAAGAGTTGAGAGTAAGCTTTCTAATCGGCCTGAGCCTGGCATTTTTGAACTTCATCAGGATGTACATAATTGGCAATTATACATTTTTGCTTTCGTTTGTAGTCAGCCTTACGCTGATTGCCACAATTACGTTGGCAAAGCTTATAGGAAGCGCCCTACCTATGTTTGCGAAAAGAATCGGACTGGATCCTGCCATTATGGCTAATCCCATGATCAGCACCATATTGGACGCTTTAGTGCTGATCACCTACTTTACAATAACCTCGTTGTTTTTTCATTTTTAAAAACACCCGTTTTGCCTATGAAGGCATCACGAGTGTTTTATTTTTATACTTGCCCTCAATATTTTTTGCAATAAGTTCGCTTCCGAGAGCAATTATTCTGTCAATTGATTGTTCCTTGGCCATTTCAGACATATTCTGAGCCATACTGTCGAGAATGTCTTTGTTGTGGACCAGGTAGTCTACGACATTTGTCAAATCTTTTATTTTGTCAACTTTGATAGCCATTCCCGTTTCAACTAGAAAGTCGGTATTTTCCTCTTCCTGCCCAGGAATATAATATGGAATAATCATAGGTATATTCTTGATTATGGATTCTGTAGTCGTCAAGCCGCCGGGCTTTGTTATTATAACATCGCCCCTGTCCATGAGCTCAGGTATGTTTTCTACAAAACCATATACCTCTACGATTTTATTTAAATGCTCATCTTCCATAATTTTGTCGATTCTGCTTTTAACTTTGTCATTTTTTCCACAGACCACGATTATCTTTAAATTGTGCTTTGAGCTGATTAGGCTTAGAAATGCCTTTTCCATATGGGCAGTTCCCATTGAACCTGCCATCAGCAATACAGATAAATCAACGCTGTAATCCTTGACGGCTATTGTGGTATGATCTAAAAAGGATTTTCTCACCGGAATCCCATATGTGTGAATCTTCTTTTCATCCACGCCTTTTTTGATGATCGTTTCTTTTGTATATTCGCTGCCTGCAACATATGCATCTATTTGATCGTGAATGTATGCGCGATGTATCATATAATCTGTTACAATCGATATGATAGGAACGTCAAATTCTCTGTCTTCTTTTAAAGTGCCTAATACATTTGTAACCAAGGGATGTGTTGCGATTATAAGATCCGGATTATTTTCGTTAATTATGCCCATCATGTTTTTTTCCATTACGTCTGTAATAAGTGCTACGATGTAATGACTGAGCGTCTTGTTGTTGGCAGCTCGGTACATTCTGCCGTAGGTTCTGGGACTTAAGCTTAATATCTTTTCATATCCTCGGGATATTACCTTGTCCAGCAATAGATTTGTTTCCTTAAAAGCGTCAAATATTGCTGCTTCATATCCACTTGCTTCAAAATGCTCCTTTAATGAATTTGCGGCGATATTGTGTCCCCCGCCTGTTGAAGCGGTAAAAATTAAAACTTTCTTCATAAAATCAACCCCGTAATAATTTTTAAAGTCTAATATATTTTATCCTATAGGGATTAAAATATCATTAAAATTTAGTTTAATTTTTTGACAATACATTAATTCTACCATATTCTCTTGCTTCCTGTATCTAAATGTACAAAACTAGCGTAACTAATCCCGCATCCTCCATGGGAATTTATATTTACTGCCAACTTTCCCAGTTCTTTAACCGAAACTCCAGGGGATCTTATATCAGCCGCTCTGCCTTTTAGATGCAAAGAAGATTTGACCCCCCCTGAATTTATATTGTGCCTCTCACACCTTAAGCCTGAAGTGATTATTACAGGCCTTTTCAAGCTGTTTCTTATTCTTTGTAGCTGGGTGATTAGGTCTTCATCTATTTTAGCTGGAAAACCGTCGCAATAGGCTCCTCTGCATTTGCACTTAAATTCATGAGAGCTAAAATTCGGATACTTTAAAAACATTATTTCTCTGTTTGTTTCATCTCCAACTATTCCATCAATCTTTAATTTATTGTTTTTCTGAAATTCCATGACGGCAGCTCTTGTCTTAGGTCCGAATATCGAATCAATTTCCCTTTTATCCAGCAGGTATCCTTCTTTAACTAACATCTTTTGAAGATTTCTTACTTTAATTCCTCTCGCTCCTATACTTATCATCTCTCCAACTCCTCGTTTTTCTCCTTTAGGTTCCGCAAAACCCTTCTCATGAAGGCAGGCATTGGAATTCCAATCTCTCCTGCGTTTTCCATAATCGATATCCCTTCATTGCCGATATAAAAAATAATCGTGCAATTTCTTAACAGCAATGAATCCGTTTCGAATATCATATCCGTGTGATGGGCCAATATGACGATAAAAAATATTATGCCTTTTTTTAGAATTCCTCTGTAGCAAGCTTCAGAGCTTAAGTTGTTTTTATACAGAGCCAGTATCACACCAGTGACATAATCGATGACTATAAATAAAACCAAGGTCTGCATCGATTGGTCGAATCCTCCAACAAGTCTTACCAGCGCTGCTGCAATTCCCATAATGCCGATCTTCTCCCAAGGGCTCAGCGTCATTATTTTTGGCCTTATCATTTCTAATATATCCATTTTTTCACCTCCGTTTTTTATTTATCATCTACTAATAAAATGGAAATATCATCAAAAAAAGGACAAAAAAATAATCCCTTTTCAGAGATTATTATTTTACTCCTATCCAAACTCCTTGCTAAACCTGTAGTCAACTTTTACCAACCTGCCGCCAATCCTGTCATTTTGTTTCTTTTGAATTAGATAGATTATACCCATGACCATAAGAACCGCCGAAACGAGAGTGGTAACGGCAACAACAAACCTTTTCATTTATATCACCTCGTCTTTTGCTTATATTCTATTTATACCATAAACACTTTCTTCTAAACAACATTAAAGAGGCCGGTGCTTAACCGACCCCTTGTGAAATCATAAGATCATCATAAATGTAAGCCCAGCCATGAAGCCGTTTCGGATGTTTTCATCAGGTGGTAAGAAGTCGAGCTCATTTTTAACTTCTTCCATTATTTCTTCAATTGTTTTTTCTTCCGGCATATTTTTCACTCCTCATTTATAGACTCCATACTCGTGTACAAACTCATTGACTGCCTTGAAGTTTTCAATATTAACATCTTTACCCGACAATAAAGCTAGATTTGTTGAAAAAATAAAACCTCCACCAGGGGCACAATTGTCGATAATTTTTTTTGCATGATCTATGCATTCCTCCTTGGTTTCATATCTTAATTTATCCAAGGGCATGCCTCCTGATATAGTTATCTTCTTTCCTAAAATTTTTTTAACTTTTATTGGGTCGTCTTTTTCAAGATTTCCAATAGCAAAGTTATCCGGCAGTTCCTGAAGAAATTCATAATATGGCTCCCACAAGCCTTCCATAAATATAAAGACTTTAGCGCCTCTTTCATTGAGAGCCATCAACATTTTTTTATAGCTTGGCCAATAGAATTTTCCAAACTGCTCCGGTCCTAAAAATGTAGGTATGTGCAAAGGAGAAAACACCCATGGAAAAGGTTCTAGTTTTGGAGCATTTCCAGTTGCCAAGCTAATGCAAAAATCAACAAGCTTGTCTGTTGCCTCAAGTAATTTGTCAGGATTTCTTCTCATATCCGTAAGCGTACCTCTAAAACCTCTAAAATAGTCAAATATCTGATCAAGAGGTGCAATTATATAATTGCCTGCCGTCACAGGAACCCCTGCAAGGTCTTTCAGGTAAGCCGCTCCGTCGCCCATCTTCTTTCCAAAGTCGGCTAGACCAAGTGCCGCATTTTTTATCGCCTCCTTATTTTGAGGATAAGGCAGGTTTAAATTTGGGTATTTGCGTTTAAACAATACGTTTTTCGCAAACCTTATGGGGTTTTCGATAAAATCATCATACTCGGTGTCTGCCATGGGAGATATTTCTCCATGTTGAAGGGTAGTTCCATCCTCGCTTACAAAGTAGGCATTTACCCCCAAAGCGCTATACACATTCATAGCCCTGTTAAGTCCGAAACCAAGTGTTCCATCAAAATAAACGTCCTCAAATAACTTTCCATAAATTTTGAATTCATCATCATGGCTTTTCAAGCATTCTTCAATTGTCGCTCCTGCATAAGCTATCGCCATGGTCTCTACTAAAGACAACACAGGCACTCTGTCGGGTTCTTCGTGGTTGACTGTTTTAACAAATCTCTCTACACGTTCATTGTACATTTGTTCTTTTTCATTCATCAACATATCACCCTTTCTTGTCGCTTAGAGCCATGCTTACAAACGCAATGTCTTGAAGCACCCTTGATGTTACATCAGCAGAAACATGATAAAACCAAACATCATCTCCTCTTGTGACTGTATAGCAGGCGCCATAACCTCACCCTGCTCAGGCTTGATATCATTTTCCTCCATGTATTCAGGCCATGATGTGTATAATTCAGATTTATAATCCATTATAGATCCCTCCCTTAATATACGGCGTATTCACGAACAAATTCATTGACCGCTATAATATTTTCTGGCTTTGCATCCGCTAGAATCAGTGGATCTTTGTCATAGTTGAATATATAGTTTCCTCCAGGAGCCAAAATATCGATGACTTCCTTTGCCTTGTCTATACACTGTTGTTTCGTTCCGGTCCTAAGAAGGGTTACTGGATACATTCCTGAAATAATCTGTTTTTTGCCGAGTCTGTCTTTAACTAACTTGGGATCACCAAATTCGAACCATAGAAGGCAACCTTCCGGTAGTTCTTCCAGATAATCCATATGGCGCATCCAATCCTGCTCAACGAAAATATTCATTCCAACTCCTTTTTCAGCCAAACCATCGCATAGCTTCTTAAATGTAGGCCAATAATATTTTTCAAAATCCTTGGCATTTAAGAAAGGTCCCATATGAAGGGGTATGAATGTCCTGTTGTATCTGTTTGAATTTGGCAGCGCCCCACCTTTAAGCATCATTGGGAGAACAGCCTCACAAGCTTCTGCTACCATTGCCCCTCGTCTTTTAATATCTATGGTTATGCCTGTAAAGCTTCTCATTTGATCTGCTACAAGGTCAAATGGTGCTTCAACTAAAGTTATTCCGATTCCACCTGGTGAGACACCGTGCTTTTCAGCGGCTTTAGCTGTAAACGTTCCCACCTGACCCATCAAATCAGCCCAGGTTTTAAAAGCTTTCGCAAATGTCATCGCACGTTTTTCCGGCGTAGTGTCCAATCCTTTATATAGCCTTGGCAGAACTTTTTCGTTGACGAATTTGTATGGATCTTTGTTAAACTCAGGGTAATCTTCGGGCTCCAAGCTCCTTACTTCAGGATGCTGAATGAATCCGTCAGAACCCATCACGAAGTTTTTTGCCTTTAATATTTGATAAAGCTGGGGAAATCTGATCATTACCGTGGGAACGACATCGCTTTTGAAATCTTCAGTAGTTTTATCCATGACCTTTTCTATTATATCCATGTTCCACTGAGCTTCCCTGACATCGTAGCCGCAATATTCAATTGCATAAGCGATATCTGTCCATGTACTTATAGGTACCCTCTTGGGCATTTTCATATCATAAACATCGTTAAACATCTGGGTTATTTCTTGACTTTTCTTTTTCATATCAGCCATATCATTTCACCCACCCTTTACAGATCTTAACCCCTTCTGCTGCATTTGTGGTAAAGGCGTCTGCGCCTATGTGTTCACAAGCTTCTTTTGTTACAGGATTTCCACCTATTATTATTTTTACGCTGTCTCTTAATCCCGCTTCAACTAGTCCGTCAACGGTGTTTTTCATTGATTCAAGGGCTAGGGTTAAAACTCCGCTCATGCCGATTATTTCAGGCTTAACTTCTTTAACTTTATCAATAAACGCACCTACAGGTTGATCTATTCCTAAATCAAAAATTTCAAAGCCTGCGGCTTCAGACATGCTCTTGAATATGTTTTTACCTATATCGTGTAAGTCTCCATGGACTGTTCCTATTACTATCTTTCCGATTTTTTCAGTGGTACTTGAGCCAATTACAGGTTTCAATGTATCTATTGCCTCTGATAGGAGCTCTCCGGCAAAAATCAAATCTCCTACGAAATACTCCCCGGACTCGAACAATTCTCCAACTACTGCCATACCCTCCTGACAGGCACCTACTACCTTTTGCGCTTCTTCTTCTGAAGGATTAGATGATATAAATTCATTTAGAAGCTCTAATACCTCCTCTTCTTCAAGGTTTCCAATTAACTCTGTGATCTTTTTCAAATCAACCATATTATAAAACCTCCTTTTTTTACAACATACTTAAGTATGCTTAAGGAAATTATATCAAAGTAAAAATGAATTAGCAACACTCTTGTAAAATTAATTAAGATTTCAAAAAACAGCACTTCAGATTGTGATCTGGTGCTGTTTTTCCACTATGTCAGCTGTTGAGCATCATAGAGTTTTTTATACATTCCGTTTTTGGAATAGAGATATTCGTGATGTCCTTCTTCTTCAATCCCCGCTTCAGTCAGTACAACTATCTTGTCTGCGCTCCTTATAGTCGCTAACCTGTGTGCGATGACAAGGGTCGTTCTGCTTTTTGACAATCGGTCAAAAGACTGCTGGATGATTTTCTCATTTTCATTGTCAAGGCTTGATGTCGCCTCATCCAATATCAATATTGGGGGATTCTTAAGAAATATCCTTGCAATGCTTATCCTTTGCTTCTGTCCGCCGGAGAGCATAACTCCCCTTTCCCCGGTATAAGTATCATACCCGTTTGGCAACTGCATTATGAAATCGTGAGCGTTTGCAAGCTTGGCCGCATTAATCACTTCTTCCTTTGTAGCATTAGTATTTCCGTACATGATATTTTCCCTGATAGTTCCTGAAAATAAAAATACATCTTGCTGTACGATGCCTATGTTGTCTCTTAAGTCTCTCAATTTGATGTCCCTTATGTCTTTCCCATCGACTATAACCTCGCCTTCATCTACTTCATAAAACCTTGGTATCAAGCTGCATAAGGTAGTTTTTCCGGCTCCGGAGGGACCAACGAAGGCCACCGTCTCCCCGGGATTTATCTTTAAGTCTATTCCTTTTAGCACTAGGTCTTTGTCATTGTAGCTAAATCCTACATTTCTAAATTCCAATTCACCGGAGAGCTTGCCTATTTTTACCGCGTTCTTTTTGTCTACTATATCCGGTTCAATCATCATTATCTCGTCAAACCTGTAAAACCCTGAAGCAGCCTTTTGAAATGTTTCAACAAAATTTGCTATTCTCTTAATCGGCTCTATGAATATCCCGACATACAGCAGATACTGTATCAACACTCCAACAGTTATTTGATCGTAGTAGATAAACAGACCGCCGAAAAAAATAACGGAGAGGTATAATAGGTTCGCCATAAGATTTACCCCGGATATAAACTCTCCCATGATCTTATATGACTCTTCCTTTGTCCTTCGGTAATCATGATTTCCGATATCAAACTTTTTTTGTTCATACCATTCGTTTCCAAAAGATTGCACCACTCTGACTCCTGATATGCTGTCTTCGATCTGTGCGTTAATATCTGCGATCTTTATTCTCATTTCGGCAAAAACCTTGCGCATCTGCTTGTTCTTGATTATTGTGAAATAAAGCATTATCGGAACCAAGGCAAATATTATCAACGCAAGCTGCCAATTGGCAATAAACATGATCGTAAAGGATCCAGCTATAGTAATTATCGTAATAAAAACATCTTCGGGACCGTGATGTGCAAATTCGGCTATATCAAAAAGATCGTTTACCAGCCTGGACATGATATGACCGGTTTTGTTCTTGTCAAAATATCCAAATGACAGCTTCTGAACGTGATTGAATAGATCTTTTCTCATATCTGTTTCGATTCTTACCCCAAGGACATGTCCCCAATAGTTTACTATGTAATTTAGAACCGCTCGTATCAAATATAAAAACAGCATTACACCTGCTGTCATGTACATCATATTAAGATTTTTATTTGGTATTATATCATCAATAATTATCGCTACCAACATTGGAAATATCAAGTCGATAACAGACATGAAAAAAGCGCTGGAGAAATCCGCAACAAAAAGTTTCATGTGAGGGATATAAAATTTTGAAAATTTTCTTATCATTTCGTCTCCTTTTCTGTGCAAAATATAATCAAGGGCAGCCGATAAAGTATTTTCGGATGCCCTTGAATCATTTTATGAAAGTGCCTACTTCTTTCCCTTCCAAAATATCATAAATCTTATTTAGATCCTTTGATCCTGCCAAGATCGTATGAATTCCCTTTCTAGAGGTTATCTTGGAGGCCAAGAGCTTAGTAATCATTCCTCCGGTACCCACCTTGCTGTCAGTAGTCTCAGCCACTGAAACCAAATCTTCAGTCATCTTTTCAACATAGGTTATGAGCTTTGCGTCAGGATTTTTAACGGGATTGCAATCATATAATCCCTCAACATCAGAAAGAATCATAAGCAGATCTGCATTAACCAGTACAGCTACCATCGCCGACAATGTGTCATTGTCTCCAAAGCATTCCTCTTGGATTTCCTCGGTAGAAATGGCATCATTTTCGTTGACTATCGGAACAACCCCAAATTTAAAAAGGGTATCGAAGGTGTTGAAGGTGTTAGTCCTTTTGATTTTTGATCCAAATACATCTGCAGTCAATAGGATTTGAGCTATAGATTGATTGTATTCACCAAAAAACTTTTGGTAAAGCTGCATGAGTATAGCCTGCCCCACTGCAGCAGTTGCCTGCTTTTCCTTTAGTTCTTGAGGCTTTTGCATAAACCCCATCCTGTCCATGCCCGCACCAATCGCACCGGAGGAAACAAGCACGACTTCCTTGCCGCTGTTTTGCAGATCCGATATGATTCTGGCTAGGCCCTCCATTTTCCTTAAATTAATATTGCCCGATGGATATGTTATGGAGGTGGTCCCAATTTTTATTACTATTCTTTTTGCATCCTTTACCGCTTTTCTCACCATTTTGATACCTGCTTTCATTAATATGCTTAACATGCTTCTGCAAAAAAAATCAGATACACTTGCCGTGCAGCTGATTTTATCATTCAAGATTATATAGCTATGGTCTCGATGACAGGACACTGTGCTTCCTGAAGTTCATAAATAAAACCCATCATTACTATAACGTTGACCATTATTGAATACTCTATATCTAAGTTGCATTGCAGAGGGTCTTCTGTCTCCTCAGACATTTTCAGATATTCATCTTTTGTCTCAGTCAAGAAAGATTCTAAGTCAAATCCCAACACCTTGTCAGAGTTAAGTCTGATTTTTTCTTCGATTCCAACATCCACCCGGTGGTCTTCAATAGCTTTCGAAAGCTGTAGCTCATACGCTACATGACCTTTAAAATCTTTGTATGATCTCATTTTCTTGTTGTGGGCTATGCAAAACGTATCACATATATAATGGGACAACATGCCCAAAGAAAATGATAAGCTAAGCTTGTTTGTCTTGTTTATAAAGTTGTTTGATTGTGCATAATAATTTGTATAAACCTGATTTAAATTATGTATTTTAAGTCTTCTTATGAAATGCATGTCCGGATATACTGCGCCCAACTCCATAGAATCTCTGTCAATCTTGATGTCCATTTGAGCTTCCAACAGATCTGCCACTGTATTGGCAATACTGATGTGCGACTTTAGCTTCAAAAATCCGCCTCCTTAAATAGCTTATATAATTATTTTAAACCCTTTTCTAGATAATTCAAGCTTTTTTTATCAATATGAACATATTTCATGTACAGCATTCCTTGTTTTCCTATCATTTATCAGTCCAATGAACCCTGCAACTTAAATATTGCTCTCACGACTTTATTTTTTTACTCTATATCCGGCAACTTGTGTTATAGGGTTTATGCAACAGATACTTGGATAAATATAGATTATATCTACCCGGTTTTAAAGTTAAAATAGCCACTTTAATAGTCTGGTAAAAAATAGGAGGAATAACCATGTCACTTAGTCAACTAATTAATATGAACGGAAGAGAGCAGTCTCCTTATATGGCAGCGCTTGTTAACCACCTGCCAATGGGGCAAATAGCTCTTTACAAATTAACCGGAGATTTAAGCAAGGTTGCATCCTACACCGAATATTACAATTGTCACTTTAAAGTCGATTCCGTATCCACCAGCTATGCACCGGTTTCTTCCATAGAAGAGTGCCTCGGAAAAAAAGAGCGATATGAAGCTTGCTTAGACTTAATGAATAAAAAACTTGAAGATCTAGGTATGGACCATATGATCAAAACAATCTTAAATACTTACCCTTTAGGAGTTTCTTCCGGTCTTTTTCATGCGACAATTCGACTCGCCTATGCTACTGAAGGGGTCTCTTATGATGAAAAACTTCTAGAGGAAGTATCCAGAGCTCTAGCTTATTATGTAACGGCCTATAGGGAAGTCACCCCTTTTTATCGCAAGATTTCAAAGGAGCTAGTCCATGAAAATATGAATCAATTGTTCAATAATCCTGAAGTGAGCAAAATCCTTGTAAATAACAAAACTTTAGGCCAAACCATCAAAGCCCTTTATCAAAATCCAGAGTACCTGGATACAGGGTTCTTAATCGATGGAGATGAAGAAAACAAAGCACAAGGATTGTTAGATTTATGTCTTCCTGCATTTAATCATACAAAAAGTATCGTGGTCCTTCACTGCATAACCGGACTCCATGCTTTGCTGGTACTTAAAAATTATTTTAAGGATTTCGGTAAAGCCCTCGATATTTATACCGCTGCAGTAATCACCCATTTGCTTACTGTAGACGGCATAGCATTCTTCAAACCAGATCCTAAACCAATTTCACTTTCATGGCCAGAATTAATTGCAAAGGGTTCCGCTTCTAAGGCTGTTCATACTATTAAGTTTACTTATTCATGTCACGAATTATATGCCCTACAGTCAAGAGAAGATCTAAAACAATCTTTAATCAATCAAATCAATTCCTAAGTGTCTGGGCATGTGCTCAGACACTTAGGAATTGATTTTGTTGGAATCGTTTTGATCTTATCGTCTACTGATAACATTATGATTAATAGTTAGTCTTAAATCAACAAAATGGGTGCTTTTTTAAGCACCCATTTTGTTTGTTTTACCTATTAGTCGAAACCTGCCCCTAATGTTTTCTGCTCTTACCAGGTCTTCTTGTCACCTGCTCGATATGATAAATTGCAATTTCTCATCATCAGCCTTACTCAATCATATCTTCGATTCGGCCTATCGGTTCGCTCAACTCGATATGACCTGCTATCGATGCGCCTGTCTGGCCTTCAATTAATATTTGTACCTCATCGATGCTCGGGAAATCGGTTAATGTGTTAACGATTGCTGCAATCGTCAATGATTCACCGCTGGTTCCTCCCCAGTGATTATCCCTCAATTCACTAGAAAAATCCACATAGCAAATTCCAGATTCAATCCGGATGCCAAGGAGCCTCGTGTCCTTGGGTACTGCACGACCTAGAGATTGGGATTGGGGCCCGTCAATCAGCTCATTCATGGCTCTTCTGGCAACACCCAAATCAGTCATCGATACAACACGTTTTTCCTGGCGAACACCACTTCCATCAGGAAGTGGAAAATAGAGATTTAAGTTGTACTCGAAGGTTTCCGGTTCAGGATCTGGATCTGTCCCTGGATCTATAGATGGATCAAAGATATAGTATCCAACAGTAAATGGCTCTTCGCCCAGCTCCATAAGACGCTCAAAGGATTGAATCCCAGCTCCCTCTTTTATTATTCGTTCCTCCCAGTATTCGCTGTTTTCTTCTTCATAGCGTACTGTTAAAATCTTTTTATTATCTTCCTCACTGACTTCCGTTATCTTCCCGGTAATTGTGGCTTGATTGCCTTCGTTATCAGTTGCCTGCTCCTGCCATGATGTCCCTGCTGCTAATGGTGTTTTAATCAATGTCAATTGATCAAATTTGGAATCCAGCATAGCTTCTTCCGTTTTAACCTGCACTAAACTGTCTTCATCCACTATATATGAAATTGAAATAGAAAAATCATGCTGTGCTTCGCCGCCGGAAGGATCTGACACCTCACCGGATATTAGGTAAGTGCGCTTGCCTTCCATTTCTGTAATAGAATCGAGTACCATCATATGACCGTATTCTGCAAAACCGCTATAGGACCATTCATAACCTTCCTCTTGCGGCAATAGCCCTGCCAGTTCTTCTGAAACGGCAGGATCCGGGGTAGGATCTGGTTCTATTGCTGTACAGCCTGATAAAGCCGTAAACAGTATCGCGAGCAACATAAAAACAGAGATTTTTTTCATTACCTGCATCATGATCTTCCCTCCTCTATATACACGCTGGCCAGTTCTCTGGCTATATACTAATTATCCCATCATACAACGCTAATAACAACATGTTTTTACACAAAATAACTTTTATTGCATCCATAGACTATGGGCGATACGTCAAAACCTATCTTATCTGATTATCTGTTTTACTATACGTATTGGTACTTAGAAACACCGCTATGAGTATCATCAATATTTACACAGACAATGGTTTCAGCGTTTTTAAAAAGTTTTTTACAATCTTCGCTCAGACGGATTAAAGTTAGCTTCTTTTCTAGACTTTTATATTTTTCTGCTATGGCATTAATAGCTTCAATTGCTGAATGATCCATTACTTTAGCATATTTAAAATCAATGATGACATCCTCCGGGTCATTCCTAACATCAAATAATTCCTTAAAGCTCAACACAGATCCAAAAAATATTGATCCATTGATTTTATATGTTTTCGCCCCATTGTCATCTATTTCTACATTAACATAAATGACTTTGCCTTTTTCCCAAGCAAAAACCAATGCTGATAACACCACTCCTATAATCACTGCTGTTGCTAAATCTGCAAAGATCGTCACTACGGTCACTACAGCTATTACTGTAAAATCTTGCTTAGGTATTTTATTGCCATACTTCAGACTTTGCCACTCAAAGGTACCCACTACTACCATGAACATAACTCCCACCAGAGCAGCCAGTGGAATCACATTAACTAAGCTTGATCCAAACATAATGAATATTAGTAATGCTACCGGTGCCACGATTGATGATAATCTGGTTCTGCCGCCTGATTTAACATTTATTATGGACTGCCCTATCATAGCGTCTCCCCCCATGCCACCAAAGAAACCATTTATAGTATTGGCAATCCCTTGAGCCACACACTCTTTGTTGGTTCTACCTCTTGTATCTGTCATTTCATCAATAACTCTCAGAGTCAATACTGCTTCTGTTAATCCTACCAATGCCCCGATTACAGCATATGGAAAAATGATTTTTAGCGTTTCTATACCGATCGCCACCTGGGGAATATAAAATTGGGGCAATCCCCCTTGCAGCCTCATTCCCGCAAAGTCTTGTACATTTCTTAAATGATAGCCGCTTCTGCCTAACAGGACTGCAACAATTGTCATCACGATAATTGCAACTAAGCTTGAAGGCACAGCCTTGGTGAATTTAGGAACAAAATGAATAATTGCCATTGTTACTGCCACAAAGAACAACATAATTGCCATATCTGTCGGTGGCATCCACACCTTCTCTATCGTTTCAGCGCCATTTACCACGACAACTTGATCTACCTTAAACTGCGCCCATTGAGCTAAGAACATAACGATGGATAAGCCGTTTAGAAAACCGAGCATTACTGAATAAGGTATGATCCTTGCAAATTTCCCTAGCTTAAGCAATCCAATGGTTATTTGAATAAGCCCCATAAGCACAACTGTCGCAAAAAGATATTCTAAACCATGCTGTGCGATCAATGATGCAAACACAACTGAAATAGCAGCCGTTGACGAGCTGATCATCCCTGGTCTCCCTGTAAATATTGCCGCCACAAACCCTATCATGACAGCTGTTTGCAAACTAAGAATAGGACTTACACCTGCTACAAACGCAAATGCTACCGATTCGGGAATCAGAGCCAGGGCTACTGTTAATCCCGCCAAAATATCATTTTTGATCATTACTTTGTTTTTCCCAAACTGCTTTGCCAAGTGGGTTAACCTGCCATTATTTTTCTTTACAAAATGTTTAATCATTGAACCATCTCCTTATATTGTCTTTCTTAATTGTCTTTATCCCTGAAATTGACCATAAAAAAACCCCGTCCAGTAAACAGGGTATCTCATCCAGTATATCCATGCTAAAACGCTATATGTGTGCCTATTTTTCGTAAAACAACACTGTATTCATTAAATAACGATTCCGCTCCGTTGACCATAAGACTGAATTATATCAAATTAAAGCGTGATAAGCAATACATTTTGTATTAACCCATAATATGAAAAGTACAATAACAATGTGCATGTAATTGGTGCGGTTTGTAAAACATATTCAATCTTCTAAATTTGCTTTGATTCTACCGCTTTTCCTGTTAATATATTATAATGTTAGATGAAAACAAATTTGGAGGTCAACATGGTAAAAAAAGGTGAAATAATTGAACTTAAAATAGAGGATTTGAAATTCCCAAATAGGGGCCAAAGCATCCTTGAAGATAAAAAAATAATCGTCCACAACACTCTTCCCGGCCAAGAGGTCCGAATCCGTATAAAAAAGAAGAGAAAAAGCAAAATTGAAGGCACTTTGCTAGAGGTCATAACTCCTGCTCCAAATCAAATCGAGGCTCCTTGCCCTGAATTTGGAAGCTGTGGTGGATGCACTTATCAAAATCTGGCATATGCTGATCAGTTGAAACTCAAAGAAAGCTTCGTAAAAGAGATTTTATCAGATTTTAATATCGAAGAAGCTTTTGAAGGAGTATTGCCCTCGCCTCAAGAATTTAGTTATCGAAACAAGATGGAATTTTCTTTTGGCGACAGCTACAAGGAAGGTCCCCTAATGCTTGGTCTCCATAAAAGGGGTAGCATGTACGACATCATCGATGCCTCCGAATGTATGCTGGTTGACAAGGACTTTAACAAAATCCTTAAAGCTGTTCTAGAATTTTCTCGATTCAACGAATACGACTATTATCACAAAAGATCTCATGAAGGTTTCCTTCGCCATCTGGTTGTAAGAAAAGGCATAAAGACCAACGAGCTATTGATTGAGCTTGTAACGAGCTCTCAAAACACTCTAAATGAAATCGGGTTTTTAGAAGCATTAGAAAACGCAGATGTGGATGCAACCATAAAAGGAATAATTCATACGCAAAACGACTCCCTTTCCGATGTAGTTCAGGAGGATACCAGCAAGGTCCTATATGGACAAGATTACATATACGATGAAATCAACGGGCTCAAGTTTAAAGTAACTCCACGCTCATTTTTCCAAACCAATACTCTTGGGGCCGAGGTGCTATACGACGTGGTAGTAGATTATGCTGGTTCAAGTTCAGCCAAGCATATATTCGACCTTTACTGTGGAACAGGCACCATAACCCAGATACTGGCTAAAAATCATGATTTCGTAACCGGCATAGAGATAGTAGCTGACGCGGTGGCAGCAGCCAATGAAAACGCTAGATTAAATGGCATTGACAATGCACAATTTATTTGCGGTGATGTAATGGAGGAAGTTTCTAAGCTCGAAGATAAGCCCGATGTCATAATTCTAGATCCTCCAAGAGACGGCATACATGTTAAAGCTATTGATAAAATAATTGCATTCAATCCTGAATCATTTGTCTACGTATCCTGCAAGCCAACCTCCCTCGCCCGTGACCTCCCTAGATTTTTAGAAGCCGGTTACGCTATAAAGCGCGTTTGCTGTGTCGATATGTTCCCAAATACCCCCCACGTTGAGACGGTAGTATTGGTATCAAGAGTGACGAAAAAGGCTTGAACTAAAGACATTTTGGGATTTGAGAGTAAAATACGATGTGTGGAAATAAAAAAAATATCGGTTTACTGAAACAAGTCTAAAGGCATTTTTCCGTAAACGCAACAGAGCTATTTTGATGCCAGGGGTTCGCGTATGGTCGATTTAGATGTTTTCTTAATTTGCAAGGTTGAGAAAGCAGGTTGGACGTCATCATAAAACAAGCTGTATATGCACCATAAAGAACGAAATTTAAATAACATGGTCTTTGTAAAACAGAAGAGGAGTTTTTCTTATTCCTAGAAATATAATTAGTAGCAAGTTGAAAATCGAATACATCGAAAAATATATTGCTGATAAAATAAGCATACGCAGTATTAGCAAGAAATTAGGAGTCTCAACGAGAATTAGTTAATTATATAGAATAGTATAATGCGAAGAGAATCAATCGCAACCTAAAAGAATTGAGTCCTGTAGAGTACAGAATTCAATCCTTAATAGTTGCTTGATATACGTCTAACTTTTGAGGGTCAGATTAAAATTGGGAGCTTATAATATGTGCTATTTATGTTTACAGATTATAATAAGTGTATCCGTCAAGTATGAAGTCGATGATGCTTTCTTGTGTCAAAGGATGGTAGATCAAATTACCGCAGATATCCGGATTAATAGTTACTGAATGTGCTCCGGAAAGACTTACCTGGTGGACTTGCTCCACGTTTTTAAAACTGGCTGCCAACACTTTTGTGTTTAATCCGTAAGTTTTAATTAGCTGAACTATGTCTTCAACGACCTTGATTCCACTTGAAGATATGTTGTCAAGTCTATTTACATAAGGAGCTACGAAGTCAGCACCAGCCACGCTCGCTATAAGAGCTTGCTGCTGAGTGAATATTGCAGTTGCCGTTATATTGAATCCGTCTTTTTTAAGCAGCTGCATGGTTTTAAGACCCTGCTCATTAACCGGAATTTTAGCATAGAAATCGCCTTTTACAGCATCTCTTAATATATTTGCTTCTCTCACCATTTCCTCGGCTGTTTCCCCCAAGGTCTGAACGTGAAGCATTTTTTCGTCCCCAATTAGATTTCTGATTTCCTTGATGGTCTCAATTACGTTTTTTCCTCTTTTAGCAATAATAGTAGGATTTGTAGTTACACCGGCTATAGGATAGCAATCCATTATCTTTTCTATAGCATCCACATCGGCGGTATCCAATAAATACAACATTTTATTTCCTCCTTAAAATTCGTTCTATAATACCAATAACTTAACAATATATCAGCAGTGAACAAATGTAAAGGCAAATGTCAATGTAAACCTTTGCTAAATTAAATAGAGGCCGATTAAACTCGGCCTTCCGTAATCATTCGTCTTTTCTGTAGTTGTAATCCCTCTCATTAAAGAAATTAAGCCATGAAGAAGTCTTGTAAAGATCCCAGTTGCACGGAGGAGCATATCTTAGCTTCATGGTATATTCCTTTTCGTGGGCCTTAAGCTTTTCGTACATCACTACGTAAATACACTTTTGTTTTCCGGGATAAACCTCGCACCAACCATCCCTGCCACCACCGCAGGCACCGTTTCGCTGACTTTTGGGACACTTTGACATTGGACATTGAAACCCTATCTCGTGCATTACACAATCTCCGCAAAACCTGCATTCATTTGTAAAAGTTTTAGTATAGTACTCAAACCATGTAAACGGCTTGTTCAAAAAGTTTTTATCAATTTTTTTTGCAAAGAACTTGACCATGGGATAAAAGAGCGCGCTCTCCTTGAAAACGAGTTTATGAACCAACCCAAACATCCTATCGAACAATGAATTCCTTTTGTGTCCGGTTTTCGACCTATCCACCGGAACATCTGTATTCAACCCTGTAGCAGGATCTTTCTCGAAATAGTAAAAGCCGTTATCCATAGGATAGTCGAATTCTTTAGCTATTTCCTGCCAATCAAGCAGGAGCTCTTCCCCTTTATCCAAGATCCAGCAAAGATCATCATAGCTCATGCCATGCCCTGCAATGGTTGCGCCATCATACTTAAGTCCTTTCAATACTGCGTAGAGCTTGGCAGCCCTTAAAAGCTGTCTTTTCTTGTTGTCAGGATACTTGCCCTTTTCATCTTCCATGTCCCTTATCATTTTATCGGTAACTACACATCCTGGTATCAAGTTCTTGTTCATCATTTTCGCTACCGGCAACGACAGTACAAAAATATTTCCTATAAGGGGCACGCCCAATTCATATCTGTCGGCATATCTTCTCAGCTCGTCAAATTTCCTTGCATCATAACCAAGCTGGGTAATAAGGTAGCTTGCACCGTTATCCACCTTTTGGTGCATTTTATAATATTGGGCCATCTGCTCAGGTTCAGTGGATTTAAAGGGTGACACTACCGCTCCGGTAAAATAATCCGTTTCATTTAGCTTCTTTGTACCCTTTCTAACAGGTATTTCGTATCCTTGATTCATTTTTTTTATCATTTTTAAAGTATGAACCGCATCTATGTCGAAAACAGGCTTCGGTCTTCCTGCATATCCTTCGGTGGTATAATCACCTGTCATTATCAGCAAGTTTTTGAGCCCGGATCTATTCATGGCATGAAGCTGACTTTCAATTTCATTTCGGTTTTTATCTTTACAGGTAAAGTGAATAAGCGTCTCTCCACCAGTTTCATCAAGTATTTGTTTTGCCAGTGGATAAGGTAATATTGCAGGTTTCCCACTGGGGTTCTCGGTAATTGTAAATGCGTTTATCCTAGGATCATCAACAGCCAATTTAGCCGTTTCAATAACTTGATCTTGGGCTGGCTCTGTAGACCCTCTTCCCGGTACCAATTCCCAAGTAACAGAAAAATGCTCCTTGCTTAAAACCGCATCTTTGTAAGAAAGCTTTTTATTGGCCATGTTCTTCCTCCTCGCAATTTGCCTTGTTATAATTCGCGTTCCCTGCGATAGATACATGTATATACATGTCGTTTTGCAATAATTTCTCTTTAAATATAACATACCAATGTATAGGTTTTCAACGATTGATAGTAAGTTAACGCAAAAACCTTTAAGCTTATTTTGGTTAAAGCCATCACTATTCGGGTATTTATTGAATAAAGTAAAACAAATCGTTGAGGAGGTTTTAGGATGAACCTACTAACAAGAGTTCAACTAGATGAATTGATCAACACCGAAAACCAAAACTGCATAAGTATCTATCTTCCTATGGAGAAGGCGCCAACAGAAGCTGATAAAACCAAGGTTTTATTTAAAAACCAGATTAAAAAGGTTGAAAGCGAGCTGATCGAGCATGGAATTGCTCAAAAGAACGTAGACAGTTTGATCGCTCCGGCAGTCAAGCTGCTTGAAACACCTAAGTTTTGGACTAGCCCTGATGAAAGCGCGGCAGTATTTGTGGTCGGCAGCAATATAACAACCATTAAGCTTCCTTTCCCAATCGAACCCACTACGTTTATCGGGCCAAAATTTTATCTGGTGCCTCTATTTAAGCTATTTTCATTTGATAGCAAATTCTATATATTGGCCCTAAGTCAAAACAAGGTCAGGCTTTTACATTGTGATTTGCTGGATTGTGATGAAATAGACATAGCTTCTCTGCCTACAAGCCTAGATGAAGCACTGCAGTATGACGATATCGAAAAGAAAAACCAATATGTCATGCGCAGCCCTGGCAGCACCGGAGATGGAAGCCCCGGGGTCTATAATAGAGGTCAAAATGACGGAAAGGACGAGCATAAGACAAACATCTGGAGATTCATGGAGATGCTTGATTCCGGACTTGCAAGCTTAATAAAAGACAAAGATACGCCTGTGGTGTTGGCCGGTGTCGAATTTCTTACTGCGATATTCAGGAAAGTCAATTCCAACTTGCATTTAATAGACAAAGAAGTATCCGGCAACACCGACATACTATCAGAGAAACAGCTTCATGAAAAGGCATATCCGCTGGCACAGGAGTTCTTCGATAAATTCGTGGCAAGTGACCTGGAGTTATATCACAATTTGTCTTCTTCCGACAAAACCGGTGACACCATAGAAGAGATTGCATCGGCAGCAGCAAAAGGAAAGATTAGGATATTGTTCGCCACCCAAGGGATGTTCATTCCCGGCATGTACAACGTGGAGCTGGATTCAGCTTTCCATAAGGACCACAATCCTGACTCTGAAGATTTAATAAACTTCGCTGCCGTTAATACCTTCAAGACCGGAGGCAAGGTTTACGTTCTTGATAGGAATCAAATGCCGGACACGGAAAACTGCGCCGCAATCTTTAGATATTAAAATCATAAGGCCCACCGATTGGTGGGCCGATTTTTTTACTCTTTTTTACCTTCAACAAAGAAGCTTGTTTCCCTTACAGCACTTTTCTCGCTGTCAGAAGCATGTATTATATTTTTTGTTTTGCTGATGGCATACTTACCCCTAATGGAACCTGACTCAGCATCCAAGGGATCTGTAGATCCCGAGAGCTTTCTTGTGACTTTTATGGCATTTTCTCCTTCAACGACCAATATGACAACAGATCCGCTTTGCATGTACTCCATCAAAGATGGAAAATATGGCTTGTCAATGTGTTCATGATAGTGATAATTTAAATCTTCATCACTCAAATCCTTGATTTCCATGTAAGTTATTGAAAGATCTTTATTTTCTATAGCGGATATTATTTCTCCTACAAGCCTTCTTTTGACTGCATCAGGCTTCAGTATAACCAAAGTCTTTTCTACTGCCATTTACTGACACCCCCTTTACTTATTGATGATTTTCTTTATACCTTCACTTATAACCGGTATAATCTGTTTCTTTCTCGATACCCATCCATCGATGAAGATGCCTTGATACATCTCTTTTTCAAATATACTATCTATGGACTTATTGTTGGCATTATAAAGTATATACGAGCCTTGCTTTATAATGTCGGTTATTATGCACAAGGTCAGATAGTGATTTCTGTTTTTGTTTAGGTTGTTTATAAACGACAGATACTCTTCGACATTTTCGCTAATGGCATCTATGTTCAAGGTAAATACTTGGGAAATACCTGTTTTCATGCCCTCTAAAACAAATTCCTTGTAATCAGAGAAGAAGACTTCTTCAACAGATTTACCTGATATGTCCGTTCCTTTTTTAAACATTTCCATAGCAAAATCATTTAAGTCTATCCCTGTAACTTTAACCAGATTTTCAACTGCTTCGATATCATTTTCCGTAGTTGTGGGTGACTTTAACAACAAGGTATCTGACACTATCCCCGAAAGCATCAACCCCGCTTCTTCCTTTTCCATTTCTATGCCAGCTTCTCTGAACATATTGTAAAGAATTGTGTTGGTGCTGCCTACCGGTTGATTTCGAAATGCGATCGGGAGGGTAGTCGATATATCCCCTATTTTGTGGTGATCGACGACTTCCAAAATATCTGCTTCGAAAATCCCCTCTGCACTTTGGGCATATTCATTGTGATCAACTAGAATTACCCTCTTCTTTGCAGGGCTGATTATGTGGCTTCTGCTAACTATGCCTAAATATTTGCCATTTTTGCCCACTAGGGGGAATTTGGAATGGTCTGAATCTTTTATTATGTCCCTACAATCATCCAGATAATCTTCTTCCGAAAAAGACAGTATATTCTCTTTTACCATTATGTTCTTAACGAAATTTGTCAAAAATATCGTTTTAGTGGCCTCATACGTATCAAACTTTGTCAATATCATATTCACACGGTTATCTTTAGCCGCCCTTGTTATCTTCTCGTCTAATTCTGCTTTACCGGTAACTATTATCAGCTTGACCTTTTTCTCTATGGCAAATTTTATAATATCAAATCTGTCGCCTACGATGACTATGGAATTTTCGGTAAATAGCTGCATCTCTTCAATTGTATCCAAATGAAATGCAGTAACCATGACATCACCACTTAAATCATCTGCACACTTATTGATGACACGACCCTTCATTCCCTCTAGTATGTTGTCAAATGTGGTTTCTATCCTTCTTTGATCGCTGTTTATCAGGCTCATGGCTATATCCTTCATGGTTAATATGCCGGATAATTTTCCGATGTCGTCAACCACCGGCAAAGTCCTTACTCTGTTTTTTCCCATATGCAAATACGCATCATATATGGAATTATCGTGTGTAAAGGCTTTTACTCTGTCATAATTCAAGTCTTTCATTTGTATTTTTACATTATCAAGAATTTCGGGTTCTTCAACACCAAAGTAATCCAATACGTATTTGCTTTCCTTGCTCATTTCATCTAAAATAAACGGTTTAGTGTTGAAACCAATCTTGTTTTTAAATTTAGACATCACTATAGCCGAAGTTACGCTGTCTGTATCCGGATTTTTGTGTCCAAAAATCATTATCTCACTCATTGTTTTCCCCCTTTTCTAAAAATTGCTGCAATCACTTATCAACAATTATTATATCAGTGGACGATGTCCAGCGCCAAGGAATTTTCCTTAAGCCAATCTTTTGCGTCTTTGAACCTGGGATAAATTTTCTCCACCAAGCCCCAAAAATCTTTTGAATGGTTTTTATGAACCATATGGCACATTTCATGGACCACTACGTAATCAATGACCCATTTTGGAGCCATTACAAGCCTCCAGTTGAACAAAAGCTTGTTATCATGGGTACAACTACCCCAGATTCTTTTCTGTTCCTTTGCCTTTATTTGCTTTGGTGCCACATCAAAGTAAATGGAATGCTTATCCACACTTTCAATCAGAATTTTTTGAGCGCATTTTTTATACCATCCCGCAAAAATTTCTTTTAGCAAGCTAGTTTCACATCCTGGGTGTTCCAATAAAAATCGACCTTCTACCAGTTGAAGTCTGGCAGCATTTAAATCAGTTTCAATTACCTCCAAAGCATATTCACAACCTAGAAACATGAATTTCTCTCCAGTTTCAAATTTTCTAACCTGTCGTTTTTCCTTCTTTTTCTCCATATAATCGATTTTATCAAATATCCATTTGCTTTTTTTAGATATCAGTTCTTCTACAGCTTTTATGGATGCAACATTTGGCGCGATGACCACAAGACCTTTTTCGGGATCCAGCTTCAACTCAACAGTCTTTCTTTTTCGCCTGATCAATTCATATTCCACGGTACGACCATTTATATTTAATATTTTCTTCATAGTTCCTCCCAAGGCTTTTCTTTCACAATTTCTTGTGCGACGTCTTTATATATGATATCATAATACATTGGAGAGCGAGCAAGTCAGATGATCGCGTGGGCATGTTCCGCAAGGACGCTCACGAGGAAAGTCCGAGCTCCATAGGGCAGGGTGCCGGGTAACCCCCGGTGGAGGCAACTCCAAGGAAAGTGCAACAGAAAGGAAACCGCCCGGCGCATAACAATGTATATCTACGATAACTTTATTTATATAATATCTGAATTAAAAATTCAATAACATTGTATGTAAGTTATACATTTTTATGCGTCGGGTAAGGATGAAAGGGTGAGGTAAGAGCTCACCGGCGATCAGGTAACTGATCGGCTATGTAAACCCCACCTGGTGCAAGACCAAGTTAGGACAAAAAAAGCAGTGGCCCGCTGTGTCCAATGGTAGGTCGCTTGAGCCTTTCGGTGACGGAAGGCCTAGATAGATGGTCATCTAATACAGAACTCGGCTTACAGACTAGCTCGCTCTTCCCTTTAAAATACAAGGGTTTCAAAAGACTTACAACCAGTTTATGAACCAAAATAACATTTCGAAACAAGACCGTTCCTGCTTTTGATTTGTAGTTTGGTTTAATCGTACTATTAAATTCGATATTTTCAAATATTCGATAACTATTTTAATTCAAAAAAATATCTTTTCTCTGTTTTTTCTTCGTCATTACCTAATTGATCTAATCCCTTGAACTTAGCTTTCACTTCATTTATGTACTTCATCTATGTACTTTTTACAGTTGTACGTGAAATATTTAAATCATCACCGATCTTTCTCTGAGAGTCGTGTTTATGGTAATCTAGAACTGCAATAAATGGCAACCAAAAATACAAAAAGTAATTGCCAGTACAAACCTTAAATAATACCCTATTAAGTGACTAAACTTGTAGGGAGGAAAGGAAGTGCTGACAATTACTCAAATCAATTATATCCGAGAATTATACTTTTTAGAAGGAAAAACTTATGCACAGATAAGTGGAATGACCGGCAAGAACTATCGCACAGTGAAAAGATACATAGAGATGGATGACTTCAATGAGCAAAAGCATAAGGCAAGTAGACCCAATAAGACTGATGAATTAAGGCCAATAATACGA